>JANPNU010000669.1:0-12671 GCA_031427615.1 Burkholderiales bacterium | reverse complement strand
GCACTATTGTGATTTGAGCGATTGTCAGGGCATCTGTTGCAGTGACGGGGCTTTTTTGCGCCCGGAAGAAGTGCGGCAAACGCACAAACTGGTTGAAAAATTCCCCGAGCACTTTTCGCAGCTGCCGCTCGACTATATTATCGAGGAGGAGTGGGCGCACGGCGTTGGTATGAAAACGCAAGTGCGGAAGTTTCGTTACAAAAACAAGCCGGACCATTTCAAACATACCAAATGCGTTTTTGCCGAATCTGATGGCAAGTGTTCGTTTCAAACACTGGCCATCAAACAGGGCGTGCATAAATGGAAATACAAGCCGATGGGTTGCTGGTTGTTCCCATTGGAAAGTGACGAGAAGGGTTTGATAGCGCCGCCACGAACCCGTCGTGATGACCCGAATAATCTTGGCAAAGACTATCCGGGTTTCGTCACCCAAACCCCCTGCGGAAAACACTCCGAAAAGGGCAAGGTTTGGTGGATTGCACTCAAAGAAGAAGTGCGCGAATACCATAAACGCTAATTGATACGGTTGGTTATCGATGACTTCCGTGCGCGATTCTCAAACCGTGGCAATCTCAAGCGATTTTTTATTTCCAAATTAAAAATGGACCAATCATTTGTGCGCAATATTTCCACCGATGCCGAAAATTCTGCCATTGTGCGCGGTGTCATCAGCCTGGCCAATAGCCTTGGCCTGTGGGTGGTTGCCGAAGGCGTCACGTTTCTGGCGCAATTGGATTTCCTGCTGGCGGTCGGTTGCACGGCGGCGCAGGGGTTTTTGCTGGCTGTGCCGGTTACCGCACAACAATTTATCGAGCGATATTAGATGGTCAAGTATAAATTACAAGTGCAGGACGATGACGCCAGACCGGACGTTTGGCGCGACGTTTTCGGCGAATCCGGAGTGCCGTTGATATTTGACAAAGTGGCGGACGCCTGCGTTAATCTGGCCGAGATGTTCCCGGTGCTGATGAAAATGGAACAATTCGCGGCCGACCGTAAACGTGCACGTGTCGTGGTGGTGAACCCTTATGACGATATTGATAATCCGCCGGACGATTGACAGTTGGCCCAAAAAATACCGGTACGATTTTCTTTCTGGGGTGGCCAAGGATGGAACGACAAAATCCGGCTGTTTGTGGTGATTTTCCGGATTTGGAAATTTTCCTGTATCAACGGTGCTGGACTTCCGTAACGCCTTCCGCATCGGTGCCTAGCTTATAATCCTAGAAACAGCAGTTGACCGCTAGAAACTGTCTGGAACACCACGTATTCATTGGTGTTTGCTAGATTTAACAGGTTCACCTTTTGGGTGAGAGCGCGACGGGTGCGATGGTACGTTTTTGCGACTCCCTGGCGGTATTTCTCCTCCTTGCAACGTGGAGGTTGCCGCGTCGCTGTTGCCAAATGAGGCCTGGCCAGAAAGCCGCAAAAACGCACACTCGCAACCGTCCAACTGCCGTTTCTAGGATAATTAATCAAATTACTTGAGAATGGAATTAGCATGGAATATCGAAGATTGGGTCGTACTGGTGTCAAGGTTTCATTGTTATCCTTTGGATCGTGGATTACATACGGCAATCAATTGGACGAGCAGGCGTCAATTGAGCTGATGGCTGCGGCACGTGACCATGGCGTCAATTTTTTTGACAATGCCGAGGTTTATGCCGCCGGTAAAAGCGAGCAGTTAATGGGCGCGTCGCTCAAAAAACTTGGCTGGGATCGGTTGACCTACATGGTCTCGACCAAATTTTTCTGGGGCTTGCCGGCCAAATTTGGCGACGGTATCAATGAGCGCAATACCCTGAATCGCAAATACCTGATGCAGGCGATCGATCACTCCCTCAAACGGTTGCAAATGGATTTTGTCGATATTGTTTATTGCCACCGCCCGGATGCCAATACGCCGTTGGAAGAAACCGTGTTTGCGATGCACGATATGATCACGCAGGGCAAGGCGATTTACTGGGGAACGTCGGAGTGGAGCGCGGCTGAAATTGCCGCAGCGTGGCAAATTGCCGACAAACATCATTTACACAAACCGGTGGTCGAGCAGCCCGAGTACAACTTATTTCACAAACATAAAGTCGAAAAAGAATTTGCCAGACTGTACGGCGATATTGGTTTGGGCACCACCACATGGAGTCCGTTGGCATCGGGGTTGCTCACCGGTAAATACGCCAATGGCATCCCCGCTGATTCGCGTGGCAGCCTGAAAAGCATGGCATGGATGCAAGATAAATTAACCGACCAAACGCGCAATGCCATTGTCGCCAAACTCGCGAATATGGCAGCGGAGTTGGGCGGGACCACGGCACAATTGGCGATTGCCTGGTGCGCAAAAAATCCAAATGTGTCGTCGGTGATTACCGGTGCCTCGCGCGCCTCACAAGTCGCGGAAAATTTGAAGGCCTTGGATTTGTTGCCTAAACTCACGCCGGAAATTATGGCGAAGCTTGACGATATTGTGGGTGCCGCTGCGGATTGACGATGGCATGGAAACCAAAAGAGTGTCTGTCGGTAATTTGCGTTCGATCAGTTATGACGCGGCGCGGCGTGTGTTGCTGGTGGAACAATCGAGTGGCACGTTTGAATATGGCAATGTTTCCGCCGAAGTGTGGCGGCGTTTTTCCACCTCGTCTTCGATACTGAGTTTTTTTAAGGACACGATCGAGGAGGATTACAAAAAACGCCGGACCAAATAACCAGACGTTATTCTTGACAACGGTTTCAAAAATGGCCGAAAAATTGCCGTTAGCCCGATAAAAAAGCCCGCAAACACGCGGGCTTTTTTTGTTTGATGAAGCGGATGTTATGCAATCGCCCGATAGGCTGGCATGGTCAGAAATTCTTCATAGTTGTCATCCATGACCAGTCGCTCAAACAATTCGGCACCTTCAACAAATTTGCCGTTTTTAAAGGCGTCGATCCCGACAATGGTCGGTGTCTTGGTGAGCTCGTCGACGGTCAGGACGCGGATCATTTCCCGGGTCACTTTGCGGCCGTCGTCCAGTGTCCCTTTGGGCGAACGAATCCATTGCCAAATTTGTGAGCGTGAAATTTCTGCGGTGGCGGCGTCTTCCATCAAGTTAAAAATGGGCACACAGCCATTGCCCGCAAGCCATGAGCCAATGTATTGGATGCCGACTTGAATATTGTTGCGCACACCGGCTTCCGTGATAGGGGCTTCGGGACGAAAATCGAGTAGATCGGCTGCCGTGTAATTAATATCATCGCGTTGCCGGTGGATTTGATTGGGGGTCGGCATGTGTTCATCAAAGACCGCCCTGGCAATGGCGACCAGACCCGGATGCGCGACCCAGGTGCCGTCACAACCATCGGTTACTTCCCGCAATTTGTCCGCGCGGACTTTTTCCATTGCCGCCTGATTGGCGGCCTCGTCATGTTTAATCGGAATTTGCGCTGCCATGCCACCCATGGCCGAGGTGTTGCGGCGGTGACAGGTTTTCACCAGCGTCAAGGCGTAGGCGCGCAGAAATGGTGCGGTCATCGTTACGGCAGCACGATCGGCCAAACAAAAATCATTATTTAGACGAAATTTTTTGATGGCGGAAAAAATGTAATCCCAACGGCCAATGTTGAGGCCAGCTGAATGTTCACGCAGCTCGTACAAGATTTCGTCCATCTCGAAGGCGGCGACAATAGTTTCGATTAATACGGTTGCTTTGATGCCGCCCTGCGGTACACCCAGTTCGTTTTGCGCCATGACAAATATGTCGTTCCACAAACGCGCCTCGAGGTGAGACTCGAGTTTTGGCAAATAAAAATACGGGTTGGAGCCGCGCCTCTGTAGTGCTTTCACATTGTGGAAAAAATACAATGCAAAATCGAAAATGCCACCGGATACCGGCGTGCCATCCAGCGTGACATGTTTTTCATCCAGATGCCAACCGCGTGGGCGTGGAATGAGGACTGCTGTCTTGTCATTGAGTTGATAATTTTTGCCGTTGGCATCGAGCGTGATGGTGCGGTGGTTGGCATCCCGCAGATTAATTTGGCCATCGATCATGTTGTACCAGGTCGGACAATTGGCGTCTTCAAAATCAGCCATGAATGTTGATGCGCCACAGTTAAGGGCATTGATCACCATTTTGCGATCGGTTGGGCCGGTGATTTCGACACGCCGATCCAGCAAGTCGTTTGGCAGCGGCGCCACTACCCAGTCGCCGTCACGAATATTTTTTGTGTCTGGCAAAAAATCGGGCAGCACCCCCGCGTCGAATTGTTGCTGACGGATATTTCGTGCGGCCAACAGTTGCTGACGGCGTGGTTCAAATGCGCGCGCGAGTTTGACCATGAAACTGAGCGCATCTGGCGTCAGAATTGTCGCAAATTCTGCGGAGATTGGGGCATGGATGGTCAACCCTGATGGCATGTTTGGTGTTTGAGTCATTTAAGATACTTTTAGTGTTTGAGTCATTTCAGATACTAATGGATACTGCTGTATTAGATGGTTTTTGTAGATTAGGTCCAATTGTATTGCGATATTAAAAGTATAACAATAGTCTTCAAAACATAAGTATTTGATACCATTTGGAGGTTTCTGTGGATAAATTCAAGGCGTTGCAAACTTTTTTAGATGTGGCCAAGACTGAAAGTCTATCCGCGGTTGCGCGCGAAGAAGGCGTCACACCGGCCATGGTGGGGCGTCGTATTGATCAATTGGAAGAGCAACTTAGGGTCAAGCTGTTTAAACGATCAACCCGCAAAATCACCTTGACGCCGGAGGGGGCGGCGTTTTATGAAATAGTGCGCGTCATTCTCGATGACCTGACCGCGGCCGAAGAAACCATTACCATCGGGTCAAAAAATGCCACCGGCCGCATGATCGTTTCTGCGCCCACCGCTTTTGGTCGCAAACATATTGCGCCGCATATTCCGCTGTTCCTCAATGAAAACCCGAATCTCGCTGTCACGCTGCACCTGTCCGAGCGGTTGGTTGATCTAAAAAACGAGCGGGTGGATTTGGCCATTCGTATTGCTGATTTAAAAAATGCCGATTTGATTGCCGTCAGACTGGCACAAAATCATCGGGTGGTGGTGGGCGCGCCAAGTTATATCAAGCGTGCCGGCAAACCACAATTGCTGGCCGATCTTGTTCGTCATAATTGTCTGGTCACCTCATCTGAGGATGGTCTTGCCGATACTTGGCATTTTCAGGACAAGGGTGTCGCCGAACACGTCAAGGTCACCGGCAATATGCATTGCAACGACGGCGGGGTGCTGACCAAGTGGGCGTTGGCCGGACATGGCTTGGCGTGGCGCAGCGCGTGGGAAGTCGCAGAAGAAATCACCAATGCGCGTCTGGTCGAAGTGCTGCCGAATTTTTCAGCGCCTGGTAACGATATTTATGCGGTTTATCCTCAGCGTAAATTTTTGCCTGCCAAGGTGAGACTGTTTATTGATTTTCTGAAACGCACGTTTGGTGACCCTCCATACTGGGAATCAAAAAAACGCTAGCCTGCATATTTCATGGGGGCACGTTCGATGAGGTGAAGCGGGGGTTTCGCAGCGCATGCGCTGCGCCCGCTGAACCGGAAAGCCATGCAAGGCTTTCCGCAGTGAATGGGCGAGTGATTTTTTGCCTAACCGACCACGGGATAGCTGGCCGTAGTGGGCAAATGAGCACGGGAGGAAGGCGCTCATTTGGCAAACACAGCGCCGTCTTGTGACAAAAATGAGCGCCCGCTATCGAGCGTGCAGCCCGTTTTATTTGCGAAGAAATGACAATCCAAATTGGATTTAATGTTGTTGATAGTGCACTCCCTGGGGAACCACGGGCGACCTATGAAATATGCAGGCTAGGTGGAATTCGAACCATGACTGGTAACCAGCAGGGGATGGTGCGCGGGATTGTGGATGGCTAAAATCTATATTTGGCGCGCCTTTTCAGACATTATTTATTCAAAGTGCGCGCCAATAAACAACTTTTACTGTTGTGCGGGTCGGTTGCTTGTATCCGCATTGCGGTCTCTTGGGTTCCCATCCCGCTGGTCATTGTGTGGATTGCGCGGTTTTTCCACGCCTTGCGGTTTTCCATTGTTTGACTTTGTGGCAGCTTGTCCGTCATTTGGATTTTTAGGCCGATTATCATTTCGCTCTTCTTTTTCTTTGAGGCGGACGGGCCCATCCACGCGTTGTTCGGCCCGACGGTCAACACCTTCATTCTGCAATGCGGCGGGTTTGTGTTCGCGTCCGGGTTGTCGGTTACGGGCATCGTCTGTTGGCAGCGGCGTTGTGATTTGTCCCGGCGGGGTAGATGCATGCGAAGGAATCGGGGCGAAGGGTTGACTGATCACCGGATTGGGCTTGACCGATCGGAGATTTGGTGAGGACGAAGGGTTGACCGGTTGTGGCACCTGCGCAGACGAAGAGGGTGGGTGAGCTGGCGGCCGTGTGTAGTTCGGGTGTTGACGCGGCGCTTCACCGCTTATTGATGTTTGCCCAGTCGATGATGGCGCGGGGGGGGAAGGCTGTGGGCGAACTGATTCTCCCGTTACCATTGTGCGGTTGCCGATAATGGCCGTGCCAGGGGAAGCAGATGGTGCGTGCCCCCGCGATGGTTCGCCCTGAACCGATGATGCAGATGGTGCAGACGATGTATTGGGCAACATCATTGGCCGCATCCGTCCCGCCGGGCCGGTGGATGACGACCGCGAAATTTCCGTCGGCGGAGCAGGGGGAATATTGGTCGCGCTAATTTGATTGTTCAATTGTCCATGCGGGTCAACAGCCGGTTTGGTCATGCGGTGTTGACCATTGCGATTGGTTGCCGTCTGCCAAACTGATTCACCATTGACCATCACCCCGTTCCGAACCACCGTTCCGCCATGGTCATGATTGGCAAATCTAGCGGGTGGCTTGATGACTGTAATGTTGTTGGTGATGTTGTTGATGTTGCGGATATAGGTTTGGTTGTGTGTGTAATGTGGCACATAGTGTTCACGCGGCGCCAACGGAAACCAGCCGACGTGGCCGCCGCCAATCGACAGCGAAATATTGACATTGCTTGCGTTATACCAGCCGACCAAAGCGGGCGCATAAACCGGCCGGTAGCTGTAGTTCCCAGGCCACCAATACCAGCGTGCTTGGCGCTGCACCCAGCGACCATAGTGAAATGGTGCAAATCCCCACGGCGCGTCATCAACCCAGGTCCATCCCCACGGTTGAACATACGCCCATGATCCATATCGATAGGGTGCCCAGCCGCTGACAACCAATCTGGGTGTCCATAGGCGGCCATATTCCCGATCTTGGGTCCAGCTGCCATGGACGTCGAGGTCTTCATATCCGGTCATCCGTGGTGACACCCGTCTTTCATGGGCATAACGCTGGTGGGTATCATCCCATCGAATGTCACGCGCCTCTGCCCAACGGTCAAAGGTCGATTCGTTGGCCAACTCAAATACGAATGAAGGGGCGCCGTTTACAACCCGGATAATCAACGACTTTCCATTTTCAATATTGAGCGTTGAGCCGCGACCCTCATACCGCGCCTGCCCGGCCAACACCGAAACGCGTGTTTCATTGCGATCGGGCGAGGCGTCAAACCGATAACGGCCAGCGGTTTGTAATTGAATAGTGCCTTCACCGGTTTCAACAAAATAGGAATCCTGGCTGGAATAGCTACTGTCGTCACTTGTCGGGCTGCTGCGCACGCGCACGTTTAGATTGCCGCGCTGCAAAAATAGCAGTGTGCGTTCGTCGTCAACCTGCGTGAAATCCAGCACACTATCCGCATCGATTCTGATGGCGGACGCACCCACCCCCACTTCTGCGCGTGCCGGTCCGTTGGTCCAGATTGAATTTTTGCTGGTCACAGGAAAATTGAGTCTGGCTCTGGTCCAACCGTCGCTACGATTGGTATAAAACGAAACGTCACCTTCGGTCAAGACAATACGGCCTACCCTGGCAGGTGGGTTGGAAAAGGCGGCGTTGGGAACCACCACCCCTATGAACAGCAATATTGCGGCGCAACAAATCGACCATATGGCGACGGGCGACCGGGGGGGTGAAATGAATGTGCGCATATTGACCTCGATAATAAAATTACTGACTCAATAAGAAACGCTTATTAACAAAATATCGTTGACCGTCGCCGCTGTTGGAGCCAGCATGCAGGTGTACCCATCAGGTGATGCGATAACGGCAAATTTTGATCGATTCGCATTCTGCACTAGGTGTGCGGGGAATTTCATGCGAATATTGCGGCTGCGAATGACAGTGGCGATACCTAAGGGAAGCTCGTGACAAATGGCGGGTGTTGGCGGTCGAGAGCATTTGTGGGAATGGTGTTTAGGGAGTCGTCAGTTGGGGACAAATTTTTTCTCAAGCGTTAATTCGTTCACACAAACAGATTGCAGGATTAAAAAGTAACCGGGCATTGACGTACATCGTCAACGCAACAAAAGTCAAATCCGATTTGGAAAGTGCATGGACGTAAAAACTGTATTCACTAAAACCGCGAAGGGTGTCACCCAGGTCAATCAAAAGACCCAGTCACTGTCACGGCAACTCACCAAGGTGTTAAAAGCGATCGATGGTAAATCCTCGGTTGCGATACTCGCCGACAAAGTTGATTTGGTTGTAGCGGCATTGGAAAAGGAGCTGAATCAGCTCAAAAATGACGGCTTCATCAAAATTTTTGAAGTCCGGCAGGAAGAGCCCATTTCCGAATTTGGCGGTGATGAGGATGATTTTGACTTTACTGCGCCCGCCAAAATGGCCGGCGCACTTAACGAGCCGGCCATTTCCTTTGGCCCTTCAAAATATCGCACCGGTTTGAATGATCGCGTGGATGGTGTTGCATCCGTTGGTGCCGTTGACGAAGCGGCAAAAATTGCCGCGCAAATCGCCGCGCGAAAAAAACAAGATGAAGACACCCGCATCGCAGGGGAAGCGCTGGCAGCGGCAAAAATGGCCGCACAACAAGCGCAGGCGACGGCGCGTGCGCGCGCCGAGCGTGAGGCGCAAATTCGCGCCCGCTTGGAAGTGGAGGCACAGGCACGCAAAGATGCCGAGGCGCGTGTGATCGAAGAAGCCAGACGTGCGGAGATTGCCGCAACAAAATCGCGCGCAGAACTAGAGACAAGAATTGCCGAGGAGTCCCAAAAACGTGCCGAGCTGGCCGCTTCACACGCGCGACTCACGCAAGAACAGCAGGCGCAGGGTGCGGCAGCACAAAGAGCCTTGGCCGAAGCGCGCGCCAAGGCCGAAGCTGAGGCCAAAGCCTTTGCGGCGGCACGCGCCAAGATTGAAATTGAAACCAAGGCATTGGCGGAGGCGAGGGCGCAGGCGGAAGTGGCCTCTAAACGTCAGGAAGAAGAGCTCGCCGCGGCGCAACGTGAATTGCGCGCTCAGTTAAAAGCCGAAATTGAGATCAAGGTTCGTGCCGAAATGGAAGAGTTGTTGAAGTCAGACATTGATGAAAGTGCACGGCCTGAAGTGGAGGCGGCAATTCGCGCGGAAGCGCGAGATGAGGCGCGCCGCCAGCTTGAAGAACAGCTTGCAGGTGAACGCACATCGCTCGCCAAAATTGACTCTGAGGCCAGAAAGGGTGCCGAGGTCGATGCCAAGCGCATGCTGGCCGAGCAGGAGACACGTCTGCGCGCGGAAATGGACGAGCGCCTTCAAGAAATGGCCGCCGAAAAAGCGCAGGTCGAAATGGAAGCGCGTCGCATGGTTGACGCCCAGACTGAGGCGGCTGCCAAGGCAGCCGGGGAATTTGCGGCAAGATTAAAGACGGAGGAAGAGGCACGACGTGTCGCTGAAGCCGAGGCCGACGTGCAGCGTAGACGGGATGAAGCCGAACGCATCAGACTCGAAGCCATTGCTCGCAATGAGGCGGTCGCGAGGGCCAAGGCCGATGCCGAGGCCAAGGCGCTGGGTGAACGACTGCTGGTTGAAGCAGAGGCGCGCGCGCAAATTGAGGCGGCGGCGGTCGCACAACGCAGCGCGGAGCAGTTGCGCAATGCGCGTTTGCAAAAACGCGCGGACGAAGAGGCCGAGGCAAGACAAAAATCTGATGCGGAGATGCAAGGCAAACTTGCGCAGGAAAAGCAAGCGCGCATTGAGGCAGAGGCATTGGCGGCATTGGAAGCCGACCGCCACGAGTCTGCGAAACGTGCCCAGGAAGAGGCCGAAGCACGGGCAAGACGCGAAACCAAGGCCCGAGAAATTGCCTCGAATGTCATCGCCGAACAAGCCGCCCAGAACGAAAAAATTGTTGAGCTGGCCGAACAACGAATTGCGGAAGAGCGTGAGGCACGTGAACGCGCCGAAGCCAAGGCCTACGCCGACGAGCGCGCTGAGGAAGCGCATCGACTGGCGCAAGTGGCCAGGCTCAGGGAATTAGCCGAGCAGGCGGAGCATGCAAAACTTGCCCAGGGGGAAATAGTCAGTGGCAAAAAAAATCGGCCTAATCGTAAAAAAGAAGTGCACGTCGGGCGCTGGATTATATTTGCTGTGGTCACGTTGATTGCCGGAAGTATTTTTGGGTTACAAGTTATGCCGCTAAATGCCGTTAATTCCCGCATGGAAAAAGCCCTGTCAGAATGGTTGCATGATGACGTTTCGTCACAAGGGTTACGGGTTGCGTTATTTCCCAAACCACACGTCAAGATTGATCAAATTTCGCTTGGCAATGGGCTCGATGCCAAGGCGACCAGTGGAAAAATATTTATGGCAATCGGCGCCATCTTTGGCGACAAATTTGTGATCGAGTCGATGGAATTAAATAACGTGACCATTTCCGCCGAGGCGCTGCCACGCGCATTAAATTGGGCAAATGCCGCCAATCGCGGTACGGCCATCGAAATCGGCAAAATCGTTTTGAAAAATGTCAAGCTCGAAGCCAAGGGGGTGGCGATTGATGTATTTGATGGAGAATTGACCTTTAATCGCAAGGGCGAAATTAGCCGGGCGCATGCAAAAACGCGCGACGGAAAATGGACGCTGGATGTGTCACCTGACAAATCGAATCCGCCGGTGTCGGGTGTTGCCGCACCTTGGGTCATTGATTTTTCTGCACGCAATTGGACGCCGCCGATCGGTGCATCCATCCCATTTTTGGCACTCACGGCCAAAGGCGTCTGGTTGGGTGACGAGATGGTCTTTACCGGTATGGAAGCCAAATTGCTCGATGGCTTGGGCAAAGGTGATTTGAAAGTCAATTTGACCAATGGCATCGCCGCGCAGGCGGACTTCAGCATCGAGCGATTCAAGGTTGAAGAATTGTTGGGAATATTTACGCGGGATATTTCGATTACCGGACGGGCCCAAACCACGCTGTCGGTCACCGCGTCATCGGCAACACTTGGCACCCTGCTGGATTCGCCGACCATTAATGGCACCTTTGCCATCCGTGACGGTACTATGTCAAACGTCGACCTTGTGCAGGCGATGCGGACCCCGGGCAGCGTGGGCGGACAGACAAAATTTACCGAATTTTCCGGCAAAGTTCGGGTCAGCGATGCAGTCGTACGTTACGAAGCAATGCGTCTTGCCGGCGGTGTCTTGTCTGCAAGCGGCAACGTCGGTGTTGCGTCTGGTAATGGCAATCTGAATGGGGCGGTGAATGCAGAAATTCGTTCATCGGTCGCGCAAGATCGCGTCCAGTTTTCGGTTGGCGGGACCGTCGCGCGTCCAAATTTGAAACGAAACTAGAGCGACGCCGCGCGTTTTCGGGATGCGACTGATCCGGCGAATGATGCGAACGGGGTTGAATTATCGGAAGTTGCCCTGATAACAGTCAAGTGAACGATACCAAGCCGCCTGCGTCGACTGTCGACGCAACATTCCGCTCCACCGCTCCGCCCGACCACCCATTCGCCGAGACTGCCGGATTTTCGGCCAATGGTAATAAACGCAACTTAAAGAAGTTGGCGTCACTGCTGCGTTTTCTTGTGCCCTATAAATGGCGCTTTGTGATCGCCATGCTGGCGCTGGCGACAGCCGCATCAACCGTGCTGTTCATTGGCCAGGGGCTAAAACATGTGATTGATGAAGGGTTTTCCGCACAAAACGCGGCAACGCTCGATGCCACACTGTTCACGTTGCTTGGCATGTTGCTGGTGCTGGGTGCGTCCACTTACATTCGTTACTACCTGATGACATGGATCGGTCAACGATTTGTGGCCGATATCCGGCGCGCAGTGTTCGATCACATCCTCGCCCTTTCACCGAGTTTTTATGAAAAAACGCGTACCGGTGAAGTGATATCACGATTGACCAACGACACCGCAGCGGTCGAAAACGTGGTCGGCGGTGTGTTTTCGTTTGCATTGCGTAATTTGGTTTTGCTGATTGGCGGTTTGATCATGATGTTTGTCACCAGCGTGAAACTATCGTTGCTGGTGATCTGCGTAATTCCGCTGGCAATGGCACCGATTGTGATATTGGGGCGCAGGGTGCGAAAGTTATCCAGACAGGCGACTGATCGTGTCGCGGATGCGAGTGCGCATGTTGATGAAACCCTGCACGAAATTCGCACCGTGCAGGCTTATGCGCATGAGCCGGTTGACCGTGAGGTGTTTGGTCGTTTTGCCGAGGCCATTTTTCAGGTCGGCGCTGTCAAGGCGCGTATTCAAGGTGGCTTGATTGCGGCGGTGATTGTGCTTGCCTTTGGAGCCATTGGCGTCATTCTCTGGGTGGGC
>JANPNU010000668.1:0-1809 GCA_031427615.1 Burkholderiales bacterium | reverse complement strand
GCGTTGAGTCTGGTCGCCACCGGTGACGACGTGGTGCGCGACATGTTTTACGATGGCCATGCTGAAGATGAGCCTGGCGCGATTGTTTGCCGGGTCGCAGCGTCGTTCACACGCTTTGGGCATTTTGAAATTTTGGCGGCGCGTCGTGAAACGGCGCTGTTAAGACAACTGGTTGATTTCACCATTGCGCGGGATTTTGCAGAATTGACGCTGCCGTCTGAAGAAATTGAGCGGGTTGGTGCCTGGTTCAGTGAAATTGCCGCGCGCACAGCGGTGATGGTGGCCGAATGGATGCGCGTCGGATTTGTACACGGTGTGATGAACACCGACAATATGTCAATCCTCGGTTTGACGATTGATTACGGGCCGTACGGCTGGATCGATAATTTTGATCCGGGCTGGACACCGAACACCACCGACGCTGAGGGCAAACGGTATTGTTTCGGACGGCAGCCGGAGATCGCGCGCTGGAATCTGGAGCGACTCGCGAGTGCGTTGATGATGCTGGTACCAGAAAAATCATTCGAGGGCGTTGCGCTGACCGCTTTGCTCAATGACGGCATGGCAAGATTTGATGATGTGTATGCCAATGCCACGCAAACCAACTTTGCCGGCAAGTTTGGCCTGATCGATTGGCGGGAAAGTGATGCGCCACTGGTGAACGATTTGTTTCGCCTGATGCGCGATGCCGAAGTGGACATGACGATTTTTTTTCGTCAGTTGGCGAAAGTAGCCAAGGTGTCGAATGATGTCAGCGCAAATCGCGACCTGATGGCCGAGGCGTTTTATCGCGACGACCTGCGGGAGGAATTTGCCGACCAGTTCGATCACTGGCTGGCGCGTTATGTGGCCCGCATTGCGGAAGATGGATTGCCTGACATCGAGCGTGCCAACACCATGAATCGTTTTAATCCGCGTTATGTATTACGCAACTACCTCGCCCAACAAGCGATAGACGACGCCACCGCTGGCGACACCACTATGCTGCATACGCTGCTTGACGTCATGCGCAACCCCTACGTTGAGCAAGCCGGACGTGCGGCCTTTGCCGCCAAACGCCCCGACTGGGCACGGCACAAAGCAGGGTGCTCGATGTTGTCGTGCAGCTCGTAAAATTATCAAACGCGCCATTTGGCGGGTATTTTCAGGCATATATTCTCGTAAACGCCCGTCAATAATGGAGTTTGTAATTTTTTCATACTGCTGCATGGCGCTGACTACGGATCATTTTTGATGAGGAGAGCAGCATGAAATGGCTGAAAACAATCCAGCCAGGCCGGCGATGGTGGGGTCGATGAGCGCCATCCGGGTGAGGAACGGAGCGAAGCAGCGGAATGGCACCCCCTTGCCACCGTATTCGCGGTCGACGAGCAGACTCCAGTAACCCGCCGCGGCCAGCTCGTTTAAGACAGACTCCCGCGTCTTGCCATTTTCATCCAGCAGCGTGTCGGCATTGCGATGTCGGCGGACGACAGCAATGGAAGCATCCATCACCTGCTGCACGTCGGCTGGAGTCGTCACTTCCGCAAAATCAAAAAGCTCAGCAGGAAATCCCCGGTCCCAGACCGCCCGATGCACCGGACTCGCCGTCGTCTGCCGCCGCTTCTCAAACAGCCGCTCGACTTCGTCATCGGCCTTGTCGATGGCCCCGGTCCGCGTGGCTTCCTCCTCGCTCTTGCCGCCGAGGCGCATGGGGGTTTGGGCGATGGCGGGGTGGGGGGGGGGGCGGTCGGGGGAGGTGGTCGACATGGGGAGGAGATTCAGATTGCGGATTGCTGATGGCAGATTGCAGATTTGAAGGCGGAGCGG
>JANPNU010000667.1:0-2682 GCA_031427615.1 Burkholderiales bacterium | reverse complement strand
CGCTGCCCGACTTAAATTCGAAGAGCAACAAAAACGCGATGCCGAAGAGCGGCGACTGGCCGAAGAAACACGATTGACCGAGGCTCAGGCGCAACGTGAACGCGAAATGCACGCTGAAAAATTTGTCGGCCTGCCGCTACCTGTTCCGGCCAAAACGCAGGCGCAAATTAATCGTGAAAATTTCCTTCGCCAATATGGCGAATTGGCTGAACTAAGTGAAACGGAAAAACAACGGCGGCAGGCGCAGCAGGTCGCCGACAGGCAAAAACGTTTTGTTGATCAACTGGCGCGAGAAGAGCAAGCGGCAGACGATGCGCGGGCACGTCACGTTGAACGTGAAAATATGCGACGAAAAATGGAAGATCTGCGTAATCAGGGCAGATGACATACCCGCCATCGCCCACGCCGCGATAAATTTCCGGCACAAGACGGCCACCATTTGATCCAAATCAACCTGAGATTTCCAGCCTCGCCTACCATGGACTATGATCAATTTTCCTCGCGGAGCGTGTTATGTTTAGTTCAATCCTTGTCCCAGTCGATAGCGGCAAATTGTCATTCAAGGCGCTCAACGTCGCCGCAAAATTGGCTGCCGTTCATGGGGCAAAACTCACGGTATTAACCGCAACTTCCGACTTTCCAATGATTGTCGGTGGCGACGGCTACATGTTTACGCCGATCAACGCCAAACAATGGGGCGATGCCAACAGGCGCCGCATCGAGTCGATCGCAGAGCAAGTCGCAAAACAGCTGAAAACCATTCCATACACGTTTCAGGCTGTGACTTCCGATCGCCCATACGACGCAATCATTCGCGCGGCAAAAAAACGCAAGTGTGACCTGATCGTCATGGCGTCACATGGGCGGCGCGGCCTGTCGGCGCTGTTGCTCGGCAGCGAAACCACCAAGGTACTCACCCATTCGACCATTCCGGTGCTGGTTTGCCGCTGACCACGTTTCCACCCTCTTCAACCCTCTTCGATTTATTCCACAAATACTCATGGGTTTGCCCTGCCACCCTTCAATGTACAAACGCGCGCACCCGCTGGCGCTCAACATTGCTGCCATGACCAGCAACCATATTGATGACGCAATTCACGGATTTCACACATGAAAGATTTTGCATGAAAATGTTGGCGGACAAAAAAATCCTGATCACTGGGATGCTAAGCAATCGCTCCATTGCCTATGGTGTCGCCAAGGCAATGGTTCGGGAAGGCGCGCAACTGGCGTTCACTTATCAGAACGACAGTGTCCGCGAACGGGTTAAAAAACTTGCAGCCGAGTTTGACTCTAATTTGATTTATCCCTGTGATGTTGCCAGCGACCTGGAGATCGCAAGCTTGTTTGCACAATTGGCACAAGCTTGGGATGGCCTCGATGGCATGGTTCACGCCATTGCCTACGCGCCACGCGACGCGCTGTCCGGTGATTTTCACGAGACCATTTCGCGGGAAAATTTTCGCATCGCGCACGACATCAGCGCGTACAGCCTCGCCGCGCTGGTCAAAGGCGGCTTGTCGTTGATGCAATCACGCAACTCGAGTGTCGTCGCGATGACCTACCTGGGCGCGGTGCGGGCGGTGCCGAATTACAACGTGATGGGGCTCGCCAAGGCAAGTCTTGAAGCCTGTGTGCGATATTTGGCGTTCAGCCTCGGTTCCTCGGGCATCCGCGTCAACGGCATTTCTGCCGGACCCATCAAAACCTTGGCAGCAGCGGGCGTCGGCGACTTCAACAAGTTGCTTAGCCACGTCGAGAAAAATTCGCCGCTGCGACGCAACGTGACCATTGGCGAGGTCGGCAATGTCGCGGCATTTTTATCGAGTGAGCTGGCCAGCGGCATCAATGGTGAAATCACCTATGTCGATGGCGGCTTCAATATTTCCGGCCTCACCGCGGATCACTGAGTATGCTGTCATGACCAATACGCTGTCAAACCCGCCGGTCAACATCTTTCCGGAACTGCGAATCAAGGGAAAAAGCTTGCTACCTATTGTGCAGGGCGGCATGGGCGTGGGCATTTCTGCATCCCGGCTCGCCGGGACCGTTGCGCGTGAGGGCGGTGTCGGCACCTTATCGAGTGTTGACCTTCGACGTCATCATCCGGATTTGTTGTCACAAACCGTCAAAAGCAGGGACAAGGATCTCATCAACCGGCTGAATCTGCTTGCACTCGACCGCGAGGTGCGCAATGCCTGCGAAATGGCCGACGGCCATGGTTTGGTCAGCGTCAATATTATGCGGGCGGTGTCCGAATACGCCAACAATGTGCGTCAGTCATGCGAGTCTGGGGCGGCGGCAATCGTGGTCGGCGCGGGATTGCCACTCGATCTGCCGGATCTGACCGCCGCTTATCCAGACGTTGCCTTGATCCCGATACTTTCCGACTCGCGCGGCATCGCCATTGTCCTGAAAAAATGGATGCGCAAGTCGCGTTTGCCGGACGCGATCATCATTGAGCATCCGCGTATGGCCGGCGGTCACCTTGGCGCAGCCAGCATTGCCGACCTTGACAGCCCGCGGTTTGATTTCCCGCGGGTACTCGATGAAACGTTTGCGGTGTTCAAACTTCTCGGTATTGAACGCGAACAAATCCCGTTGATTCCAGCGGGTGGCATCAATACCCCGCAACAGGTGCAGACATTATTTGCGCAGGGAGCCGGGGCCGTGCAGATTGGC
>JANPNU010000666.1:0-4031 GCA_031427615.1 Burkholderiales bacterium | reverse complement strand
GCGAAAAATGAGCCAATTGAGGACAGATTTTCTCGCTTTTCAAGCAAATGGTGACCCCCTTTGCACCGAAAAGCGAGGAAATATGGACCGATTGGGTCATTTTGCAGCCGATTCACTTTAAGTCCGACAGGCTGCTAGGCGTTCAGTTTGTCCAGCAATGCCCTGGTGACGTCAGGATCATCTGATCGCATGATCTTCGCGACGAGATTGACCGACTTGGTGACATCGGACATGAGCACCCGTTGCTTGACGCTAAGCAAATTTGCCGGATGCATCGAAAAGTCGCGTAATCCAAAACCCAGAAGCAAACGGGTCAGCGCCACGTCTCCGGCCATTTCCCCGCAAACCGTGACCGGCACGCCTGCCTGATTGGCCTGCCGAATGACACTTGAAATCAACTGTAGTACCGCCGGGTGCAGAGGATCATACAAATGCGCAACATTGTCGTCTGTTCGATCAATGGCCAACGGGTATTGAATCAAATCATTGGTGCCAATGGAGAGGAAATCCAAATTTTTCAAGAACATCGGCAGGGCGATGGCGGCGGCGGGAATTTCAATCATGCCGCCAACCATGATTTGATTGTTAAATTTTTTGCCTTCCGCAGTCAACTGGGACTTGGCAATATCAATAGCGGCCAAGGTTTGCCTGATTTCCGACGCCGAGACCAACATCGGGATCAAAATGCGCACATCCCCAAATTTGGACGCTCGCAAAATTGCCCGCAGCTGGGTATTAAACAACGCGGGCTCGGCAAGACAATACCGAATCGCTCTCAAACCCAATGCGGAATGGCCTTTTGGTCCGTCCTCAGCTTCCAGGGTTTTGTCCGCGCCTATGTCCAGCGTTCGGATAACAACAGGTTTGCCTTTCAACCCTTCTGCCACCGCTTTGTATGCCTGAAATTGTTCTTCCTCGGAGGGCGTATCGCGACGATTCATAAACAAAAATTCGCTTCTGTACAAACCGACTCCGGTTGCGCCTGCCTGTTTAACCGCGTTTAAGTCGCTAGGCAACTCGATGTTGGCGTGCAATTCGACTTCAATTCCATCCAGTGTGGCCGCAACGGCGGTTTTCAACCGGCCTAATTTTTGTCTCTCCAGCTTCCATTGATTTTGTTTTAACCGGTATTCGGCAAGCACCGTTTCGTCAGGCCCAATAATAACGACGCCCTGAGCACCGTCGACAATAATCAACTCATCTTCGTGAATCAATTCGCGCGAAGTGTGCAAAGCAACAATGGCAGGAATGCCCAAACTGCGTGCCAAAATTGCGGTATGTGAGGTGCGCCCGCCCAAATCGGTGATAAATGCCGCAACGCGATGGTCTTTAAACAGGATAACGTCGGCTGGGGATAGGTCATGAGCCACCAAGATCGTGTCTTCTGCTCTGGCACGAAGTTTTTCCGGGACGGCACCGCCCTGCCCACTCAACGCGGCTACAACCCGCTCAGCGACCTGACGTACGTCGGTTTTTCGCTCGCGCAGGTAGTCGTCCTGCACCTCCGAGAATTGCGCCAATAAATCATCGACCTGAAGTTTTAACGCCCATTCGGCGTTACATGTCTCGCGCGCAATAATGATGCACGGCTCCTCGGCCAGCATCGGATCTTCCAATAACAAACGGTGGATGGTCACAAACGCGGCGATATCGCTCGAATGAATATTGGCGGTACCCGCCACCGAGAGGTCGGTACGGTGGCTTGCCTTGATATCTCTTTCCAGCTGGTCAAGCTCAGCCCGTACCGATTGCACGGCGCGCTCAAAACGTTGAATTTCCTTGGCCACAAATTCTGCCGGGATTGCGTAATGATCGACCTCGAGCGACGTCGATGTCACCAAGTGGGCATGGCCGATGGCAATGCCGCCTGAAACACCGAGACCATGCATGGTAAAACTCATTGCGGACTCAATGGCAAGGTTGGTACAGGCAAGATTGACGGCGGCCGAGGTCCCTCCTCGCCCTCAGGGGCGAAATTGGCGGACCGGTCGGCAGGATAACTTGCGCTCACTCTCCCTCACCAAATTTGTCCGCGATCAGCGCCAGAATCGCCGACATGGCGTCGGCTTCATCCGCGCCGCTGGTTTCAACCGCAATGACGGTTCCCATTCCAGCAGCCAGCATCATCACCCCCATGATTGATTTGGCATTGACTCGACGGGCAGCTTTGGAGACAAAAATTTCACATTGAAATTGAGCCGCCGTTTGGGTTAGTTTTGCTGATGCGCGGGCGTGAAGCCCGAGCTTATTGGTAATTTCAATTTCCTGTTTTAGCATTGCGTTTCCGGAGGCAGGCAGTTGTTGGCTGGCATATTAATGACTCCTTCATGGCTACCAGCAATGGCTTTGGTGATCAGCTCGCGCATCGGCTGGTCGCGATAGTTCAAAGCGCGAATCAACATTGGCAGATTTACCCCGGAAATGCCTTCAATTTTTCCGGGCGACAACAATCTGCAGGCGATATTGGACGGGGTGGCACCATATATATCCGTCATGACCAGCACCCCGTCGCCTTGATCCAGAAACCGTATCAGGTCACGACCTTGTGGCAATAAGGCATCGGGGTCATCGTGTATGGTGACGCCAAGCTGGCGCAAATATAAAGGGCGCTTACCCATAACGTGGGAGGCGCAGTGAATCAGACTTTCACCCAATGTACCGTGCGCAACAATAAGTATTCCAATCATGGCTGGATTTTAGCGGAATCGGGCACGGTGCCGCCGAGGCTTATTTTTGAATGGTGCTGCATTATTCCAGATCCTCGTCGTCGATCACGCCACCCTTCATTTCAAATAACCAGCAAAGCTTGCGGGTTTCGGGACCAGAAAGTCGATCCCCCATCAATCCACAACGGTAGGCACGCGCGGACAGCCGCTCAAAATGCCGGCAACTTGGGCATGTGCCGAACGGTGGCCCTTCGTTGTCTGCTTGAAAGGTGGTGAGTGCCTCGCGCAAGGCCGAAACCGCGTTGCGAATCCGATTCGGGCTGATATCGCGTGTCGCATGTAACCATGCCAGTTGCGGCTGTGCCTCATGCAAAAACTGTTCGCCTGCCGCTGACAATCGCAATCTGACCACGCGCCGGTCGATGTCGTCCTGATAACGCTCAATCAGGCCGCGTCTATCCAAAAGTAGGAGACTTTGGGAAATGGTCCCTTTGGTCAGACCCAAATATTCGCCGAGTGCCTGGGGGGTGTTCGAATAGCGGTTTGCACCTGATAGATAAACCAATGCCTCAACATGCACCGGGCCAAGTTGCTCGTCGGCTCCAACGCGACGCGCCTCTGAGCGCATCAAATTTCCGAGGCGCTCGACCAGTTCTAATAATACAAGCGGATGTTTATCCATATGTCAGGGCTTTTATGGCGAACAACGAGTGAGCGGCAAATGAATTTTGCTCCGATGGTGCCGATTTTTTGATGGCGACTTCGGCTGAACTTGGCAGTGTGTCCGAAATCACGTTTTTACCCTCCAATGGACATCTATCATTACCTATCAATAATTTTGGCCTCCTGGCCCCCTCAAACAGCGCCATCGAAATACAGTATCGAATCGATACTAAAGTGATTGATATTTTTCGTACGTTTTTTTAGTATTGATCCGATACTAAATCAATAGGATGCCTTTTGCAAGCGTTACTGTAGTCAAGATTTGACTGGAATATTTGCGCACAATTCAACAAAGTACTGCTATGCATTTTTTAGCACAATCATGACGGGCACATACGATCATGAAATGGTTATTGCAACGACACACCCGCTTTGCAATGAGAGGGCGCGCGACAACAATAAGTCCAACTGTTCATTGCTGCGAGTATCCCGCCACACCTTGCCATCGAATCGAAAATGAAATCCGCCGGATTTTGCCGCGACCCAAATTTCCCGGTTTGGCGTTTGACGGTTGATGATTACCTTGGTGTTGTTCGCAAACGTCAACGTCATGATTCCGGCGGTCGACTCGGCGTCGATATCGCCGTCAACCTCATCAATGACATCCTCAAGTTCGGCCAGCACTGCGTCGACCCGCGTGTG
>JANPNU010000665.1:0-5729 GCA_031427615.1 Burkholderiales bacterium | reverse complement strand
GCCCTGGAGAACCGCGGGCGACCCATGAAATATGCAGGTCAACCCTACCGCGGCAGGCCCTACGCAGCCCGGCAGGGGAGGGAGTTTCTGAGATTTTTTGAAAATTCCCATCATTGAAAGTGTCCATCTGGCGCGCTGTTTCAAGAATAACAGTCTCAACCATCCCGCCATTGCTGGTGATTTAACTTAAATAAATGATCAACCAAGTCCACGATTCGAATCGCCGCATCAGGGCCGTATCAACACCTTATCAGCGCCGGTCCCCGTCGCCTGCCTGCAGATTGGCCATTGCCACGCGATACAAACGTGTCAATAAGTGCGACGGACGATTGATTAAAAAGCGCGGGGAATTGCCGCGCTTCACTATAATGATCGGACGTAAATTTTGAATGACAACATGCCTAGGCCGACCAGCACAATTTCGTGGCAAAAGCTGAACAAATTGGCCGCGTGCGGACATCCCGCAAGCGAACCAAACGCGGCGCCCCCGGCGAATCCGCGGCGATCGCACTTGCCAGTTCGCAGCGCCTGCGGCATCACGCTTGATTTATCCCGCCAGTCGATCGATCAAGCCATATTTGACGAGCTCGGCAATTTGGCTGCGGAAATGAAACTTGAAGGCCATGCCCGCAAATTAATTGCTGGCGAAGCGATCAACCAAACCGAAGCGCGGCCGATTCTGCACACACGACTGCGCAACAGCGGAGCCAGCAACGGGCCTGAACATAACCCTGCCGCCCATGCTGGTTCAGGCACCGGCACGGGTGTCGAAATTCAATCGGCGATTCAAACCGAATTGGCCCGGATGAAATCATTTGTCACCGAAATTCGCGCCGGCAAAGGACGGGCCCGCAGTATTGCCGACCGCGCCTATCAAGATGTGGTCGTGATCGGCATTGGCGGTTCGGCGCTGGGACCGGCCATGGCCGTCACCGCACTGAAACGATTTCATGATGGTCCGCCAATTCACTTCATCAGCAATATTGATGGTGCCGCCGTGGCCGATACCTTGCGGCCGCTTGATGCCGCAACCACCTTGGTTGTGGTGATCTCAAAAACATTTACCACCGAAGAAACCAACGTCAATGCGCGCGCTGCGGCAGCATGGATGAATGATGCCTTGGGTGGCGAGGCGTTTGGTCGGCAATTTGTCGCCGTCACCGCGAATCCGCAAGAAGCCACCAAGCAGGGTTACACCAGCGACAATACGTTTGTTTTTTGGAACGGCGTGGGTGGTCGATATTCGATGTGGTCAGCCGTTGGCCTACCAATTGCGCTGGCGATTGGCTTCGACAATTTTTCACAATTGCTGGCGGGTGCGGCAGCGATGGACGACCATTTTGCATCCGCGCCATTTTCCGAAAACCTGCCAATGTTGGCGGCAGCGGTTGGCATCTGGAATCGAAATTTTCTGAATATTGGTGTCCATGCCGTCCTGCCCTATGCCGAGCGGCTGGCGCGATTACCCAACCATTTGCAGCAGCTCGAAATGGAATCAAATGGCAAGTCGGTTGATCTGGACGGCAAGCCGGTTGATTACCAGACCTGCCCGGTTATTTTTGGTGAGGCCGGCACCAACGGCCAGCATTCGTTTTACCAATTGCTGCATCAGGGCACGGACATCATCAGCTCGGATATTATTATCATCAACGAACGTGAAGGCGTCTCCAGTGATCAGCACCACCGGCTTGTTGCCCACGCATTTGCACAAGCCAGTGCGCTCTGGAACGGACATGCTGCCGCCGACTTGGCAGCGCACCAGGTGCATCGTGGCGGTCGGCCGGTTGCCCTGATTGAATTGACACGTCTGGATGCGTTTCATCTCGGTGCGTTGGTTGCGTTTTATGAACACAAAGTTTTTTCACAGGGCGTGTTATGGCATGTCAACAGCTTTGATCAGTGGGGCGTCGAATTGGGCAAAACCATCGCCAGGGAAATTCTTCCGGAGATCAAAAAGTTGCACAACCAAACGCCGTTTGTTTCGCAAATACGTGAGCAGTCCGAACGATCAGGAGCAGCATCATGAAAAACGCCGGCCCTATTCTCACGGCGTTGAATGAGCCCATATTTGAGCTCGATCTTGACGGTGTGGTCATCAGCACCACCGCGGCGGCCGATGCACTTGCCGGAAAGGACATCGGCACCATTGGTTATGCCTTGCCAGAATTAATCAACCCGGCCGACAAGTCACGATTTACGCAGTCACTCAAACGCGTCGCCGAAGGCAAGATCGGTTCAACCACGGTCGAAGCGTTGATGCCCTCGGCTATGGCGAGCGAAATCAACGTGCCAATGGAATTCAAGCTGGTCGCCTTGACCGGCGTGAATGGCAAGCCAACTGGTATAGCGGCGTGGGTGCGTGATTTGTCGCTGGAAAAAGCCAATGAAACGGCAGCCAACGTCCAAGGCACCCACCTGTTGGATCTGGTCGAAAACGTATCCGACGCCTGTGTGGTTGAAGGCCCCGATGGCACCATCGAGATGATGAACAACGCGTTTTGCAAATTATTCAATATTGTGGAAGCCCCGCAGTCGATGGTGGGCACGGGTTGCGCCGAACTATTTGAAGCCGCATCACTGGCAACCGAACGGCGTATTGGCCCACTGTATTTTCCACTCGACGCAAGCGGTGACAGCAACCAGCATGATCAACTTGACTTTCAACTTGCCACCGGCGAAACCGTGGTGCAGGCGTCACTCGCGGTTGATGGCGCAACCGGAATTGCCGGTCGCATGCATTTATTTCATTTAAAAATTGCCCGCGCATCGGCTGCCGGGGACGATGGCAAATCAGCCTCGGGTCTGGTTGCCGCACAAATGACCTTGATTGAAAAAATTGCGCACGAGCTGGTGGTCGCGCTCGAGGGTGCCGGTAGCGCCGTATTGCGTGGCGAACAGCTTGAATTACCAAGCCAATTGTTGGGACAATTTCGCCGTGTCGAAAATGCCGCCTCAACCGCGTTTGATTCGATTGCCGGTTTGCTTGATTTTTCCCGGATTGAAGGCACCCAGATTGTGTTGGAGCCGACTGCATTTCGCTTGCGCGAAAATATCGCGGCGCTCATTGCCAGTGTCGCCCCGCATGCCGAAAACCTGAATGTGCAGTTGCGTGTCCGCATCGAGCAGGATGTGCCGAACAGAATGGCTGGCGACGGCGCCCGGCTAATGCTCGCGTTGCGAAATCTGATCGACTGTGCATTGGCGGGCGTTTCCGTCGACAGCGCAGCTGGCGATAAACCGTCAGAAATCACCCTGACTATTTCTCCCGAGTACGCCGAGCAACAAAAAATTTATCTGGCATTTTCGATTGAGCACATCAACCGGGGTGCGGCAAAAAACAAAGCATTGCCACCATCAGCCATCATGCGTCTGGCCATGGCACGACAAATTGTGCGCGCCCTGGCAAATGAAAAAAGCAAGATAGAAGTAACCGAACGCAAGCAGGGAATTACCTATGCGTTTACCAGTGATTTCCCGTTTGATGCCAACACACCGCCGGCACCACGACCGACGTTTGTGACATTGACGGGATTACCGGCGCTGATCGTCAGCCACAATGTGGAAGAGCGTAAACAGCTCGCGGAATGGCTAAAAGGTTGGCGCATGCACCCATACGAAGCCGATAACGCGACCATGGCCATTGAATTGCTGACCCGCATGGCAAAGGCGGACAAACCCATTCCATTGGTGATCACCTCCAATGTGCTGCCAGTTCAGGACGGATTCTTGTTGGCGTTTCGCATCAAACAACACCCGCAACACCACTTAACGGCAATTATCATGCTCGCCGCCACCGGTAAGCCGGGCGACGCTATTACCTGTCGTGAAAACGGCATCAGCGCCTACTTGCGCCAACCGATCGCGCAGCAACAGTTAAACGAAGCCATTGTTGCCATCATGGGCTCCAAGGATGACAACGATACGGATGCAACATTGATCACGCGTCATTCGTTGCGCGAATCGAAAAAAGCCAGTGTGTTGATTATTGATGCGGCGCGTGATCAGGTCATGTTTGCCGCAGGCGCCTTAAAAAAGCGCGACTATCGCGTCATGATTGTGGTTAGTGCGGCCGAGGCCTTCGACGCGATGGCCGAAGAAGAATTTGATGTCATCGTGGTGGATCCGACTAATGCCAAATTTGCCGATGAAGCCAAAGTGGTCGAAGCAATAAAAGAAAAAGTTGGTGCCGATCGGCCCGTGCCAAAAATTCTTTGCGCCTGCGAGTCCGCCATGATTGGCCCGACAGCGTACGACGGCATGGTTCTGAAACCATTTGCCAAAGAGTCGTTGATCAATGCCGTGTCTGGCGTGTTATCCCATTTGTAAATCATTAATTTACCAATTCGTAATCCAAACTCGTCATTCCGAACGGTTTTTAGTGAGGAATCAAACATGATCAACCTTGGAAATATAATGTGAAAAAACCAGACGAAGAACTGGTAAATCTGGCAGCAGTTTGAAGACAGTTGCTCATCCGGCGGCATGGTGTGAAATTGAATAAAGCGCAGGGCGATATTGCCCCGCTGGGCAGTCGCACTATTCCAACGGCAGCCACTGCACAGTCAATGGCCGCGCCCATCACAAGTTTCAACCGAGATTTTCCATTAGGGTTTGGGATGATGGTGAGGCTATTTTTTGAGTAAATTTTCTGTTGACTGACGAACGAATAGCTGGCTATTCGAGAGGAAGAAACAGGAAATACGCCAAAAATAACCCATCAGCAACCAAACAGTCCCGAAGGGACGCCTAATGGAAAATCTCGGTTCAAGGCAGCCTTGCCGCCTGTGTGCCCTGCACGTTACGGGGGAAATATTTGCGACATCCGGATAAAATCAAGACACGGCAAGTGGCGTTTTTTGATAAAGACCAAGCCTCGCCATTCACGCACACACAGCGCATGAAAGCGCGCATTGACAGTGACGAGGGCAAACGTTTGTATGGCCAACGTTTTGCGACGGTGGGGCCGGTATTTGGAAATATCCGGCACAACCAGCAATTGAATCGCTTTACGCTGCGCGGGCAAAACAAGGTTGATGGACAGTGGAAATTATTCTGTCTCGTGCACAACATTGAGAAACTGGCCAATCATGGGTTTGCCATGCCGAATGAGATTACGGCAAGGCAAAATCTCAACGTGTAAGCCGCTCAGCATCAACGAAACGGGCGTTGATCGACGCGACTCAAAAAACGTGATGTGAAAAATTCGGCGCGCCGCAAAACGCGACGTGAAACTGACGCTGTTTTGCGTCTGAAAAATGGTTTTTCTACAGCGTCAACGAGGCTGTAGGAAAAGTCCCCGACGCAATGAATGGGACAAATAGGGGGATACGTTCACCATTCCCGAGAGGGAGATAGTGCCGTTTATGCGATTCTGAGAGGCCAAATTCTTCATGGAAATCCGGATGTTTTTCAAAAGGGGTTTTCCTACAGCCTCAACGTTCAAGCTCAGGGGCGCTGCGCGGCTTTATCGCGCAGCGTCCCTCTGGAGCGCCGTGTTGGAGCGCGAATTACGGAGCGATGAATAGAGTTGGTCAAGTAACTGTTTCCCATCTGTAAAGCTGGTGATGCCGCGTTTTTCTAGAAAAGACTTACGGATGCGGCGCAGTAGTCGGGTATATGGGTGGGCTGTCATGTAATGCTTCAAAGGAGTGTGATTTCGGACAATCTTAACAATTTTTTCCGAATTCCCTGGAATGTTAAATTTGCGCCTGCCGACACTATTTGCTGAT
>JANPNU010000664.1:0-1606 GCA_031427615.1 Burkholderiales bacterium | reverse complement strand
AAACAGCCGCTTTTCTCCGTTCTCGAATTCAAGATGCAACACGTGCCCCGGTCGGACTTCGACACTCACAACGTCCAGTAATATTTCCATCATGCTGCCTCCTTATTGCAGCGGGGCGATGGGATAGGGATGCTCACCGGCAACTACCAATTCCCAGTCGGCAACCAACTCATCGTTGTGTATCTCAATCCAAGCCTGCACCATTTTTAGCTGCTTTGGCGGAATGCCGCCGGCCAATACGCGCCCATCTTCGATCGCGATTGAAGCCTTGCTTCCCGAATAGCGAACATGTATGTGTGGAAGGCTGTGCCGGTCATTGTCCTCGAAAAACATTGAAACTAAGATTCCGTAAAACATGCTGATTGTCGGCATTACTGTCTCCTTGTCATATGGAATTCTACGGGTTCTGGTACCTATAACCAACCGCCCACCGACCGCGCCCAGACTTCTTGGATACGAATGTGGTGGTGTCAGGTTTATTGTGGGGCGGCGCCCCGGCGCAATTGCTCGATGCTGCGCAAGTTTGAGAGATTGAAATTTTTACAAGCCGTCCATTGTTGGCCGAACTGGCCAACATTCTAGTTCGTAGCAAGTTCGCCAAGGCCATCGCAGCCACGGGCTTGCCGACAGACGAGTTGGTGTTAGGCTACGCGCATCGCGGGAACGACGGAAATTTTGAATTTGTAGAAGTGACCATAGGGCTATTATCGGCAATTTTTTTGTGCGGTTGCATTTTGTCAACATGATCAAGCCTCATGAATGTGGCTGAGACCCAATGACAGCAGGCGTGTGTCTTTGGTCAACAATGTCATCCGTTCGATATCGGCCGTCGCGGCCAGCAATAAATCAAAAGGGTCGCCTTGCAGGCCGCCCATTTCGCGCGCCCGATCAACATGCGCCGCGGTGATGGGCAAGATACCAAAACCCTCATTGGCCAGATGTGATGATAGTGCGCCAGGTGGCAACGCCAATTTACCGGCGGCATTTTTTAATTGCATTTCCCAGACGCTTGCGACGCTGACAAAACAGGACTGTTTGCGGACTAATGCGGTAGCTGCTTTCGACAGGCGCGCACTTTTTGTCATCCACCAATAAACAATATGGGTGTCGAGAAGATGCCGCGTCATTTTTTGCTGCGGCCACTGTGCAATTTGCGCGCGCGCGTGGTATTGCCGCTCTTTCGAGTCTTGGCAGTTGACAGGTGCGGACTTTCAGCATCATTAAAGAGCCTTGCAATCGCCGCATCTGTTTCCGGGCTGAATGCATTGGTGATTTGCGCTTCGGTCATATTGAGATGCGCCCATGCGCCTGGCTTGCGGCTCGGTTGCGATGCCGATACCGGCACCAGCCGCACAGACGGCACACCTTTATTGGCGATGATGACATCCTCGCCCGCAAGGGCGGCTTTGACCAATTTTGAAAGCTGACTTTTCGCGTCGAGCATATTTACTTGCATGTTTGTTCCTCTCGAATGATCAAAGGTTATCACATGTTAGCTAACTTGGCTAACAAAAAATGGTATCTGATGGTTGATACGCCGACCAGCGAGAATCACCTCCGGATGGTGACCGAATTTTTCAGCCTGATAGGTGAGGTAATACGGATC
>JANPNU010000663.1:0-1902 GCA_031427615.1 Burkholderiales bacterium | reverse complement strand
TGGCAAGCGGGCGGTCTTTTACCCGGTAGTCCGCCGCCAGCAAAAACACCAGTTTGGGTTGTTGGTTGATGCGGTTATCAGGCCCGGCAATTGCGCTGAGTTTGGATCGATTGAGCGTGAGTGATGGCCGCACCTCAATATTAGGCAGATACTTGTCCCAGGCCTGCAGGCGGTAACGGCCTTGCGCCTCGAGCCCCACCATCAGTGCAGAGCCGAGGTTGACGGGCTGTTCAATCCACCTGCCAAGGGAATCCTGCGAGACCAGCGGCAAAATAATATCGTTGATGCGGCGATGATAAAGCGTCACCCCGTGGCTTTGTTGTTCGGGCAGTTTGGACTCGACACTGGCATCCATATTCCACGACAATTCGGGGCGGAGGCCGGGATTGCCCTGAAAATTGGGGTTGGTCGCGGTGTTGTCATTGGTCACCCAGCGACGCGGGATCAGCTCGCGCGGGGTGGGTGCTTTATAGGCCCGGCCGAGCGACAGTTTGGCCAGATGATTGTCGCTGCCTGGTATTTTCCACATGAGTTGTGTGGTTGGGCTGAGGTGCGCCGAGGATTGTGTGACCTGCGCGTTGTTGGCGGTGTTGACGGTATCGGTTTTTAATTGTTCCCAACGCACACCGAGGTAGCCGGAAAGGCGCGATGAGACTTTCCACTCATCCTGAATATAAAGGGACAACCGGGTTATTTTTGCCTCATAACCTTCATCCAGGTTATCGGCGGTCGGCGTGATAAACACCGTCTCGCGCTGGATGCGGTCTTCGTCGCGTGTGGTCAACTGCAAATTCCAGCCGCTGGCGAAGGCATGTTTGTCACCCAGTTGGGTTGACACTCTGCCGGTCGACGCAATCGAGCTGTCGCGCAGTTTTGAATGGATGGTGCGATTCAGCAGCCTTTGCAAGTCGTTGGCAAAACCATCCAATTGTGCATTTGAGCGGACATCCAGACTATTGGCCACCAACTTTGTTTCCCACTGCGTGCCACCGGGCGTGGTGTGATTGGCTCCCAGGGTTGCGCGCAGGTCATTGGTCACGGCGTCCAGATATGCATTGGTTTGTGGATAGGGCGGCGGCACGCCAAACAGGACACGCCGCGCCTCAAAAGCCGTGAAGGTACGGTGCCTGGTGTTGGGCAAGGGCATCAAACTGGAATTTGGTATTTGCCGACAAATCCAGCGAGGCCTTGGGTGCCAGCGCAAAAGTCTGCACTTTGTTTTGGGCAATGACCTGGCTGAGCCGGGCAAACAACGGTGTGCTGTTTTGTTTTTCGTCGGTCAGATCAGTCCAGCGGTTGGTGGTATCGGCAAAATCGGTCGACCCGGTGATCGCGTAAGCCAGTTGCTCATGACGAGACGAAAATTGCCCGGATGCGCCGCCGGAAGCATCGCCACCGGTGGTACGGGCGTTGACACGCAATTCACGCGCGTCTTTTTTTGCGGCGGATGGTTTGCGCAGGACAATATTGATCACGCCGCCGATGGCATGGCTGGAGGTATCGGCGCGCGGCGAGCGAATCACCTCGATGCGCTCAACTTGGGCAGGTGACAATGAATCCAGCGAGAATCCCTGCGGCGCCGGGTCGCCGTTGATGGTGATTTGTGTATAGCCGGACCCCAGACCGCGTATGCGCACATCCGCACTTTGGCCGGGTGTGGTCACCACCGACACGCCCAACACGCGCGACAGCGCACCCGCAACGGTGGTGTCGCCGAATTTCAGCAGATCCTGACGGGTCACGACCTGTCGGGAGTCCGTGCTGCTCTGGCGATCCTGATCGGCCGAACTGAGGACTTCAATCTGCTCCTCCTTGGCGGCGGGCGGTTTTGGTTTTTCCGCTTGCTTTGGCTCGGCGCTGTACAACGGTACCGCAAAAAATGCGACGATGACCAAAGACAGC
>JANPNU010000662.1:0-1689 GCA_031427615.1 Burkholderiales bacterium | reverse complement strand
TCAATCGTGTGACCATCGACCCGGACGACCACAATCGTGTCTGGGTGGTGTATTCCGGTTTTTCCAGTAACCGTGCATGGGTAACCGACAACGGCGGGGCAACATGGCGCAGCATCTCGGCCGGTTTGCCGGCCGTCAGTTTGTTCGATATTAAACGCCACCCCACTCAGCGTAGCTGGCTGTATATTGCCGCTGCGAATGGCGTGTATACCTCAGAGGATGCCGGTGTCACCTGGAGTACCGTTAACGACGGGCCGAACAGCGTACGTGTCCGCGAATTATTTTGGTATGACCAAGAAACGTTGGTGGCAACGACCTTTGGACGAGGCATGTTCAGCCAAACCATCGCCGCCGCGCCGGTGCCACAACTTCCATTGTCCAGACGCGGCGGTATCGATCTGGATGGTAATGGTTCAAGTGCGCTAATGGTCCGTAGCACTGCAAATAATCAGTTGCAAGCGGGTCGCCTGATCAACAACCAGTTTCAATGGACATCCATGGCTGACCCCGGCAGCGACTATCGGCTGCTCGGTGCGGTCGATTTTGCACGGGATGGTAAATCTGATTTGGCCATGTTGCGTGAAAATCCAACAACGCTTAATGCCAACGGTCAGGGCGCCGTCCAATTCTGGCGCGACTTTACCGACAGCAGTCATGTGTTTCTGCGTGATGTCAAACCGAGCTGGGATGTGCAGGCGGCGGGTGATTTGGATGGCGATGGATTTGGCGATTTGGTCTGGCGCTTCCGAGGCATGAGCGCCAATATCGATGATCAGGGGGTATCGTATATTTGGTTTACCAACGGCACCGGCTTTGCCCAGTTGCGTAAACGCGGTGGTGCCCCGTTGACATGGTCGATACTAGGTGCGTTTGACCTAAACAGCGACGGTGCCTCAGACATGATTTATTTGAGTCCAGGCAATGCCATGCGGGTATTGATGTCGACGCCTTCACGCACCTGCGCCAACCTGTCCGGCGGTTCAATTCCGGAAAACTTCGCTGCGGTGAAATTTGCAGACTTTACCGGCAATCGGCGCGGCGACGTGCTTGTTCGCAATGCCACGTCTGGCGAAGTCCGATTGATCTCGATGAATGCCACCGGGCTGGTGCTGCCGCCTTACACAGGCGACCCGGACAACCAAAATGCGTCATGCACCAGCAGCACCTTGTCGGTGACCCAGACGGTATTAAATATTGCCACGGCTGATCCCGCCTGGAGTTATTACGCGAGCGGCGATTTTAACGGCGATGGAATTTTTGATGTTGTTTGGCGTCGCCCGGACAACACCTTGACGGTCTGGCTGATGAATGCCAACGGTGCAGCACCGACTGTCATCAACAACGCTGGAATGGCGCCGGCCAATACGACCTTGTTTCCACTGCAGTAAAAGTCCACGAAAGTTTTAAGGGCTGCCAACAAAAAGCCGCTTTCTCGTAAAAGAAGCGGCTTTTTTTCGAATTTGCGTGTGACGACCCGTCAATCCTGCCGAGTCAAATTACCCAAACTGCCATTTGGTGCCCGGGACCGGAATCGAACCGGTACGAGGGGATTAGCCTCGACGGATTTTAAGTCCGTTGTGTCTACCTATTTCACCACCCGGGCAAGCACAGACAAGTCGGCACATTTTAGCGGCAACCGCCCGCTATCGGCACACAAAACACGAGAATGTTGGAGGCGGGTACCGGAAT
>JANPNU010000661.1:0-1967 GCA_031427615.1 Burkholderiales bacterium | reverse complement strand
TTTCATTGTGCGTTACTCCTCATGTTGATGGAGCCCGTAGGAAATGAAAGCGCGAGCGTCGGCTCCGATACGCTCGCCTGACAAGTTAAGGATCCAAACGGCTATTCAAATTATTAGCCCCGCGCGCTTGGGCATACAATTGCGCCCGCCAACACGCGCACCACATGCACGGCCTCGCGTGCCGCGCCATCGTGAATCTGCTGCCGACAACTCGTGCCATCGGCAACAATCAGTGTGTCCACATCAGCTCTACGCACGGCGGGCAGCAACGACAACTCGCCCATTTTCTTTGAAACCTCGATATGCTCAACTTCATAACCAAACGCGCCGGCCATGCCACAGCAGCTTGATTCGATGAGCGTGGTTTTGAGTTCGGGTATCCATGACAACACTTCTTCAACATCACTCATCACAGCAAAGGCTTTCTGATGACAGTGGCCATGCAGTAGCGCTTGTTTTTGTACGATGGTCTGCAATGACAAGTTCAATCGTCCGGCGCGCTTCTCTCGAACCAAAAACTCTTCAATCAGAAAAGCGTTTGCGGCGAGTTTGGTGGTTTGTTCGCCTGGAAAAAGCGAATGGAATTCATCCCGCAGCGTGAGCAGGCATGCGGGTTCAAGTCCAACAATGGCCACGCCGCGTTCGACAAAAGGCATCAACGCGTCAATGGTGCGGCGCGCTTCCAACTTTGCTTCATCCACCATGCCGGCGCCAAGGAAGGTGCGACCACAACAAAGCGGGCGTTTGTGATCAGCCGCCTGGGCAAAACGAACGGTGTAGCCGCCTGCTTCAAGCACCTTGACCGCGGCGACGACGTTTTCATTTTCGAACCAGGTATTAAATGTGTCTGCAAACAGTACGACCTCGTTGAAGGTGGGTTGAGCCCCCTCTCTCCCGACCGCTCTCCCACGACAGGGAGAGAGGAGTAATGGTTGGGTCGACCACCTGGGCAGTGAACGCTGCGACGACAACCCGACCACCCTCTCGCGCAAGGCCTTGACACCCGGTATCGACTCAATACCATTCGCCAACCATGCGAATTTTGATACCCACGGCGCATAACGAGGCAAATACGCCACCAGTTTGTCGCGCAGGGTAAACCCGTTGCGCGTTTTGTATTGATGCAAAAATTCTATTTTCATTTTCGCCATGTCCACACCAGTCGGACATTCACGCTTGCAGCCTTTGCAACTGACGCATAAATCCATCACCTCTTTGACCGACTGCGAGGCAAAACCGTCATCAATTTGGTTCGACAGCGCGAGGCGCAATGTATTGGCTCGACCGCGCGTGACGTGTTGCTCATCACGCGTGGCGCGGTAGCTTGGGCACATGGTGCCCGCGTCGAACTTGCGGCAGTGACCATTGTTGTTGCACATTTCCACGGCAGCAGCCAAACCACGCGCACCAAATTCACTTTGCCAATCGAGTGCCGTCGTCAAGGGTGGTGTTTGATAGTCTGGCTTAAAACGAAACAGGGTTCGATCGTCTTGTTTTGATGGAGAGACAATTTTGCCTGGGTTCATCAGGTTGTTGGGGTCGAACAATGTTTTGATCTCGCTTAACGCCGCCGTCAGGCGCGGGCCAAAGAACGGTACGATCCATTCACTGCGCACCAGCCCATCACCGTGTTCACCCGAATAAACACCTTTGTATTCTTTGACCAACTGCGCCGCCTCTTCGGCAATCGCGCGCATTTTGTTGGCGCCATCCATTTTCATATTCAGGATCGGCCGTACATGTAACGTGCCGACGCTCGCGTGGGCGTACCAGGTACCAACGGTGCCGTGTTTGCTAAACACCTCTGTCAATCGACGCGTGTATTCCGCCAAGTGTGGCAATGGCACCGCGCAGTCCTCGATAAAACTGACCGGCTTGCCTTCACCTTTCATCGACATCATGATGTTTAAGCCGGCTTTGCGCACATCCCACAACTTTTTCTGGGTGTTGGCATCCGTCATTTTTAC
>JANPNU010000660.1:0-3877 GCA_031427615.1 Burkholderiales bacterium | reverse complement strand
CCCACCTTCATGGAAATCGCCAAACGCGTGGAAGAGCACGCCAAGGGCATGATTACGCCCTCAACCATGTTCGAGGAATTCGGCTTCAATTACACCGGGCCCATCGACGGACACAATATTGATGTGCTGATCGATACGCTACGTAACATCAGCAAGCTCGAAGGCCCGCAGTTTTTGCATATTGCCACCCGCAAAGGCCAGGGCTACAAGCTGGCAGAGGATGATCCGATCAATTATCACGGGCCGCCAAAATTCGATCCGAAGATCGGCTTGGTGAAACCATCCGCCGCAGTAGACGCAAAACCCAAACCCACCTACACGCAGGTTTTTGGTGACTGGCTGTGCGATATGGCGCGCGCCGACAAGCGCCTGGTGGGTATCACGCCGGCGATGCGTGAAGGTTCCGGCATGGTCAAGTTTTCGCAGGATTTCCCGGATCGCTATTTCGATGTGGCCATTGCAGAACAACACGCAGTGACGTTCGCTGCCGGTCTCGCTACAGATGGAATGAAGCCGGTGTTGGCGATTTATTCCACATTCCTTCAACGAGGCTACGACCAACTCATTCACGACGTGGCCATCCAGAATCTGCCGGTCGTGTTCGCACTCGACCGAGGCGGCCTGGTTGGTGCCGATGGCCCCACCCATCACGGTGCATTCGACCTCTCCTATCTGCGCTGCATTCCAAACATTACCGTGATGACGCCGGCCGATGAAAATGAATGTCGCCAGATGCTTTTCACCGGCATGACGCTCGATTCGCCCTCTGCGATCCGCTATCCGCGCGGTGCCGGTCCCGGTGTAGCCATCGAGCGGGAAATGACGGCGTTGGCCATTGGCAAGGGTGTTGTGGTGCGCGAGTTCAAGGGTTTTGATACCAGGCGGGTTGCCATTCTCGCGTTCGGCTCGATGGTCAAGCCCGCGACCGACGCTGGCGAAGAGCTCAACGCGACTGTCGCAAATATGCGCTTCGTGAAACCGATCGACCATGAGCTTGTTTTCAAACTCGCGACGACGCACGACTACTTTGTCACGGTGGAAGAAAACGTGGTGATGGGCGGTGCCGGTAGTGCGGTCGCTGAATCGCTTGCGGCGCAGGATTTAAACATCCCGATGCTGCAACTTGGCCTGCCGGACCAGTTCGTCGAGCATGGCGACCCTGCGGCATTGCTTGCCGATTGCGGCCTAAATCGCGAGGGCATTATCCAATCGGTTCGCGAATGGCTTGCGCGGACGGACACACCCATTGCGGCCAAAAAAGCGGTCTGCTGAATTCGCTTTGATGTTGATCCAACCCCCTCATTTTTTTATTCAGGTGAATACGATGAAATTGCGTTTCGTTGGTGGTGTCTTCGCGGCGATTTCCCTCATGGCATTTGCACAATCACCCCCTGCGCTGGTGGTTTCCCCCGAGCAGGCGCCGCTTGCAAAGCACAGTTGCGCGAAGCCCGCAATGCCGGACGCATCAAAGAATTTCACGGCCGATGAGGCAAATGCATTCGTGCGCACCCTCGAGACATTCAGAAATTGCGTACAGAGTTTTTCTGAGGTCCAGAAGGTGATCGCGGCCGCGAAGCAGAAAGAAGCCGAAGCCTTGCGCCTTTCCGCCGTGGGGGCGTTTCAGGCCGCGACTGCGGCTGCGGCTGCGGCCGACGCGGCGGCCAAAGACTACAACGCGTTTTCGGAGCAGGCCGTCAAGATCGTGACGCCAAAAGCGTCGGATGTACCCAATAAGCCGGTGGCGATTGAACCGGCCGCACCCCGGCCACAACGCGGATATTGATAAACTTTTCAAGACCGACATACCTGCGCATCGGGATTGCCTGCAAGCCTTCGTCATGGCGCAAGACGAGCTGGTTAAGATGCATACCGAGATCGGCAATACTGCGGTTAACGAGTACAACGAATTCGTTACCGAAATGAACAAGAAAAATGCAGACACTATGAAATAGCGTCTCTGGTAGCGTAGACCGCGATTTCAAACGCTTCTTCAGGCCATTTGGCTCCAGTCACCCCGCCGATGCTGGTGTTTCCGTGAGTCGGCGGGCCGCTTAGTCAAGTGCAAGCACGTATCCCCACGGAATCGCATGGGGCGCGGGCATCTGCCACCGACGATCAACGTACTCAAGCATTTCGAGCGCGCTGTTGAAGCGATCATCGGCGGACTTTGCCATGAGACGGTTCAACAACGGCTGACATGCCGCCATCCCGTCGGGCAGTTGCGGAATCGGCGCAGTGAGGTGTTTGAATATCAGTTCCGCTAACGATTTAGCCTCATACGCGCGCTGACCGGTGAGTAATTCGTGCAACATGCAACCCAGACTGTACAAGTCACTGCGCCCATCCACGGGCTTGCCCTCACATTGCTCCGGACTCATGTAAATAGGTGTTCCTTCTAACGCGTTCGCCAGCGAAAGCGTCAAACTAACGTCATGAGATACGCCAAAGTCCACCAGCGCCAGTGACCCATCGGTGCGCAGCATGATATTTTGCGGTTTCAGGTCTCTATGCACGATCCCGGCAGCGTGGATTGCAGCAAGCGCGCGCGCGACCGAAGCAATCAGGCAAACGGAAATATGGGGATCGAGTGGCTTTCTCATCAATCTTGTCGCGTCGCCATTCGGAAAAAATTCCATGGCGATATAAATATGGTTATCTGTGAAGCCTTGATCGAAAATGCGCACCACATGCGGCGTATCGAGTTTCGCAATGATGTTGAATTCACGGATGAATCGTTTCAATTCGGCCGGATCCTGGCTTAACTGCGCATCCAGTATTTTTAACGCGACCTCCTTGCCGTCGGCTTCACGGCGCGTCAGATATACCGACGACATTCCGCCTTCGCCCAGCTTGCGCAAAAGCTGGTAACCATTGATCCTGATCGAATGGTCGAGGCCATTTTCATTGATCTGGAACTCACCCGCCATCGCCCGCGCCGTCTCGAACGGTAACGTGCGCACCAGCGGATCCGCGCCATGAAAATTCTGCATGTGCGGAAATCGCTCCTCCAGCGCGGTGTTAACCGCTGCGATCAATTGCGCTTTGGATAAATCATGCTTGCGCAAATAATCGGCGACACCAAGCTTGAGGGCCTGGACCGCGACTTCTTCACTACCAGACCCGGTCAGGAATACGACGGGCGGAAATCCAGGCGCGCGGCGATAGGTTCGAAGCCAGGCCAGGCCGTCGGCCGCACCTAACTGATAGTCAAGCAGAAGCACGTCGTAACGCTGCCACTCAAAATCCACCCCGGGCGCGCCGCGTTCAATGGGATCGTACTCATCGATTTCGACTGTGGGCCATTCGATGGAAAGGTACTGGGCGGCCAGCAGCCGAAAATCTTCCGAGTCGTCGATAATGAGCACGTGCATCGTGTCAATCTCTCAAGCGGCGGAGTATTGAAATACGCTTAGCGGCTCCTGCTTGCCTTTTACGCTTAACGGCGCCATCTGCAACAACGCACTACCGCCGCCCGCCCGCATCAGCGCGTCGCGCGCCCGACCGGTCAGCAGAACACAGCCGGCCCGGGCATGATCCTTCAGTCGTGCGGCGGTATTGACAACATCGCCAATGATTGTGTAATTCATATACGTCGGCGACCCGACGTTTCCAGCAATCACCTCACCCTCATCGATGCCGACGCCAATGCCGACGCTGACATCGTGTGTGCCGCGCCATTCGTGAGCAAGAACCTCAAATTCGATCAGCATATCCTGCGCACAACGGAAGGCACGGGTGGACGCATCATCCTGTTGAAACGGAACCCCGAAGCCCACCATCAGGCAGTCGCCCGCCATATTGAAAATCGTGCCGCCGTGTCGATAGGCAATATCAGTCAACAGCGAGAAGAAGGTGTTGAGTAGCGCGACGACGACCC
>JANPNU010000659.1:0-5790 GCA_031427615.1 Burkholderiales bacterium | reverse complement strand
GCCACATTGCTTGCGGAGTGGAATCTTCTTTGCTAATATTAATTCAACAACTAGTGAATTTTAGCGACAATTTGGTCTTTTAGGCAAGCTGTCGGCAAAAATCGATTGAAATTAAACCGAGGAGAAATACCGATGAAAGCAAAAACGCTGAGTATTGCCATTGCCGCACTGTTTGCCGTGGCCGGTGCCGCGCACGCACAACAGTCTGCACCAACGAAGCCGGTGACGCCCGCATCTGCAGAAAAAGCCGACGACGGCAAGGTGGAAAGTATTGTTGTCACCGCGCGCCGTCGCGATGAATTGTTGCAGGACGTACCCGGCGCGGTGACCGCGATTTTGGGCACGTTTTTGGAAAAGGCGGGCATCCCTGACGTGACCGCGCTTGCTGACTTTATCCCCAACACCACGCTGAAAGCCTCAAGGGGGACCAATACGACATTGACCGCGTTTATCCGTGGTGTCGGTCAGCAGGATCCGGTTCCCGGATTTGAACAGGGCGTGGGCATTTATCTCGACGACATCTATCTGGCGCGACCGCAGGGTGCGCTGACCGATATTTATGATCTTGAACGCATCGAAGTCCTGCGCGGACCACAGGGAACACTTTATGGCCGCAACACCATCGGTGGGGCGGTCAAATATGTCACGCGTAAATTGTCTGATAAGACTGAATTCAGTGTCAAAGGTACCGTGGGTTCCTATGGCCAGCGTGATTTTGTGGTGCGAGCCAGCACGCCGTTGACCGATGCGTTCAAACTCGGTGGCACCATCGCGACGTTTAATCGTGACGGCTTCGGCAAAAACGTGGTGAACGGTAAAGACAACTACAACAAAGACATTACGGCCGGCCGAATCAGCGCCGAATTCACACCAAACAACGCGTTGTTCGTTCGCCTCGCCGCCGACCAAACGACCGATGATTCATTGCCCAAGCAGGGTTATCGCCTGACGCCCGGACCCGCACCGACTAATGAGCCGGTACTTGACGGACGCTACGATACCCGCGCCAACCTCTACACCGTGCTTGGCAAGAGTCAGCAGGTCAAGACATCGGGACAATCGATGCTCGTTGATTGGGCCATCACCAACAATCTTTCAGTCAAGGCGATTGCCGCACACCGTGAGGATGATTCTGTCGCGCCTATTGACTTTGACTCGTTGAATAGGCCGCTGTTCGAAGCGCCCGCACTGTACCGAAACAAACAGGACAGTCAGGAACTTCAATTCACTTACACAGGTGGCAAGTGGCAGGGTATTGCCGGCGTTTTCACGATGAAAGCCAATGCGTTTGCCGAATTCGATGTGTCGTTCAATGCGGCGGGCGGCCTTTCGCTCTATACATTGGCGGACTTCGACACCAAAACCTGGGCGGCTTTTGCCGACACGACCTATAACGTTTCCAATACATTCAATATCACTCTCGGCGGGCGTCAAACCAGCGATAAACGTGAGGCGCGTATTTTTAAGCGCAATTATCTTGGGCTGGCAGGGTCGCCAACATTGGGAAATCCGGCTGCGATTGGATTGGCAATCAACACGGATATGACCAAGAATGACTTGAGTCGTACCGATACCAAGTTCACACCAAAAATTGGTTTTGGCTGGAAGTTTGACAAAGACCAGAATCTATACGGCACCTACTCGGAAGGCTTCAAGGGTGGCTCGTTTGATCCGCGCATGGATCTGGGCGCTGTGCCGACCAGCGCGGCCTCACTGACCAAGCGTAAAGGTGTGGAACCTGAGATCGTCAAAACCTTCGAGTTTGGCCTCAAGTCGGCATTTAACAATGGCCGTGCGCAAACCAATATCGCGGTGTTTACCACGGACTACACCAATGTGCAGATTCCAGGCTCGGTACCGACCTTCAACACGGCGGGTGTGGTGACCGGATTTGCAGGTTCATTGACCAACGCCGGCAAGGCGAAGATTAGTGGTCTGGAGTTGGAAGCTACCGCGCGTCTGACCGATGTATTCCGTGTCAGCGGCATGCTGAGTTTCATCGACGCCAAATATAAAGAGTGGCTGGTTGCCAATCCGGCAACACTGTCGCTGGTCAACATTGCGGGTTCGGCGGAATTTCAAAACACGCCCAAGCAGTCGGCAAACGTGACGGCGACCTATGATTGGCCTGTGTCGTTGATGGGCAGAAGTGGTTCGCTGTCGCTGTCGAACAGCTTCTCCTACAAGAGCCGGATTTATCAGGGCGAGATCGTCAAGCCAACGGGCATTGCTTCGCTCGACGTAAATGTGCCTGCTGCGCAACTGATCGCGCAAGAGGCATATACGGTGTGGGACGCAGGGTTGGTGTGGACAAGTCGCGACGGCAAGTTACAAATGGCACTTAACGGCCGCAACCTGACAGACAAGCGTTATAAGACAGCGGGCTACTTGTTTGGCGGGTTCTTCAACACGGTCACAACGTTCTACGGCGATCCGCGTACGGTTAAAGCATCCGTTACGGTGAAGTTCTAACGCGGATTTTTCGTTCGCTGGCGGTGCGCATTTTTGCCTTTGGGGTGGTGCGCACCGCTGGTGTTTTTCGCAACAAGTTATTTGCTGCCGTGGCCGCACAGACTACGGAAGCCGGCTGAACAATATTCGACCATCCGTGGCTCAATTGATGCGAGATCATCGGAGCGGCATCGTCCGCCGCTGACGCGGTCAAGGCGTCCGGTGCGCGAAAGGGCAAGCGTGAGTGAACCGGTCAGAAAATGAAAACACCAGAACAGCTCTTCCTCGGGCGCTTCCGGCAACGCACGTTTCACGTCCGCAATCAATCGATGCACCAGCGGATCAAAATACGACATGATGGACAACGCGACGTGAGACGCGTCATTATTGACCAACGCGATCAAACGAAAGTAATTCTTCCAACCGTCGTCACCATTTCGCGCCCGTTCCAACAGCGGTGTGATGAAGGTGGCGACCGCACCTTCGACGGTGGGATTGTTGTGGCTGGTGATTTCGTATCGATCAAACGCGTCCATGCGTTCGGAAAAAACCTGTTCGGCCCGTCGCTCCAGCACTGCGTCGAACAGTCCCTGTTTGGTCGCGAAATAGTAATGGGCAAGTGCGGCGTCCAGCCCGGCCAGTTCTGCCACGGCGCGCATTGTCACGCCGTCAAATCCATGTTTCGAAAACAAATCTTCCGCGGCATCAAGAATTCGATCTGCCGCATCCACGCTACCATTCACCTTGCGCGGTCGGCCCACTGTTGCGCGTTTGCGCTTGGGCAACTTTGTCGCCAGCTTGCCAGACGATTCAATTTCGTTTCTGCTTTCGGCACGTCCATTGTCTATGGTTTTTTTCATGATTCGTCAGCAATAAAGTGGCTCAGGATGCATCTGGCGTTGGTGCTGCATTCATCCGCCGGTCTGGGTGAATACGCTTCATTGTAAATCCTTTAAGGTGCCGTTATGAATTTTGTCGATGTGTTTTATCAGAGTGATGATGGTTTGCGACTTTACGCGCGTGATTATGTCGGCCCAAGCGCGGACGCGCCGGTCATCTTGTGTTTGCCCGGCCTGACTCGTAATAGCAAGGATTTTGCCGAAGTGGCAGAGTCATTTAGTACGAAGTACCGGGTGTTGTGCCCTGATCAGCGTGGCCGTGGCCGTTCCGCTCGTGATGGTGACCCAGCCAACTATCGGCCGGATCGATATACGCAGGATATGATCTCTTTGCTCGATCGCCTGGGGGTCAAAAGCGCCGCTGTGATTGGCACATCACTGGGTGGCATGATGGCCATGATTTTGATGGCGACCCACCCGTTACGAATCAATGCGGTGGTGTTGAATGATGTGGGTGCCGAGGTCGATCAGCGTGGCATCACACGAATTGCCGGGTACGTAGGCAAGACCGCAGCGGTTGACAGTTGGGCGGCGGCAGCGGCCCAAACCGAACAGATCAACGGTGTTGCGTTTCCAGATTATGGGCCGGCTGATTGGTTGGCTATGGCACGCACTATTTTTGTTGAGCAGGGCAACAAGATTGTGTTGGATTACGACCCGGCAATCGCACAAAACATTGCTGCCGGGGCGATTGTCACTAATTTTTGGCCGCTGTTTGAACACATTCCGCCCAAGCCAATGCTGGTTATCCGCGGCGAGATATCGGATATTTTATCTGCAGAGACACAAAACGAGATGTCACGTCGTTTGCCGCAGGTCACGAATGTGACGATCGCCGGTCGAGGTCATGCGCCAACACTTAACGAACCTGATGCGCGTAGGGCGATTGCTGATTTTCTTTTACGAAATACAAGGTAGTCTGGCGGCGCACCACAAGTCAATGTTGCGACCTCGGTTTTTTAAGTTGCGCAGCGACCGGCCGCGGCGGCTATTTTAATGTCACCGTTTCCATATAGTCTGGAACGTGGCACGGCCAATGTAGTTTCTCTTCGATGTGAAGGCGCAGGGCATCGGCGGCGGAAGGTTCGCCGTGCGTGATAAAGGTCATTTTTGGCGGTTGGCGAAATCCCTTCAGCCAGGCGAGCAGTTCCAAATAGTCGGCGTGGGATGACAGGCAGTCAAGGCTGGCTACTTCCGCCCGAATCGGCACGTAATCTCCAAATATTTTGATTTCAGTCGCACCCTCGACCATCTTTGCGCCGCGTGTGCCCGCTGCCTGAAAGCCGGCAAACAGGATGGTGTTTTTTGGATCCGGTGCAAACCGGACAATATGGTGCAGTACCCGGCCGCCTGTTGCCATACCACTCGCCGACACAATCACCATCGGCTTGTCGAGCGTATTGAGGTGACGCGAGTTGTCGGCGGTGTTGACAATGGTGACCGCATGACAAAGCTCTTCGTATTCGGCGCGCGACAGCTTGTGTTCATCCTGATGGCGGGCAAATAGGCGTGTGGCATCGACTGACATCGGGCTGTTGAGATAAATCGGCACATCGGGAATGCGCCCGGCTTTGCGAAGTTGATAAACATGATGGAGTATTGACTGCGCACGACCGACTGCAAATGCCGGGATCACCACCACGCCCTTGCGACGCAGGGTGCGATCAATAATTTCGCAAATGGCATCCGCCGCGTCGACCTTTGCGTGCAGGCGATTGCCGTACGTTGACTCGACCACCAGATAATCCGCTTCAGTCAGCAACTGTGGCGCACGCATCATGTTGTCATTCGGTCGGCCGAGATCTCCGGAAAATACCAGTTTGCGACCCTCAACATTAAACGTCAGTGCAGCCGAACCGATAATATGACCATTACGGTCTAGACGGACCGATATATCGTCAGCAATCGTGTGTGTTTTGCCGAACGGCAAAGGCCGCAGCAATTTCAATGCCTGATTGGCATCTTCGACCGTATAAAGCGGAAGTGCAGGTTTGTGTTTTGAAAACGCGTGACGATTGGCGTATTTTGCTTCCTCCTCCTGCAAATGGCCCGCATCAGGAAGCATGATCTGACATAACTCGGCCGTTCCCAGGCTGCAATAGACCGGACCACGATAGCCATTTTTTACCAGCAACGGCAAATAACCGCTATGGTCTATGTGCGCATGGGTGAGCACCACGGCTGAAATTTGCGATACTTTGAAAGGCGGCGGTGCCCAATTTCGCAAGCGGAGTTGTTTGAACCCCTGAAACATTCCGCAGTCGACCAGCACCTTTGTCTGTCGCGTGCGGATCAAATATTTCGATCCGGTGACGGTGCCGGTGCCGCCGAAAAAGCCAAGCTTTGGTGCGCCGGATCGCGTGCGACGCGTGGTGGCGGCTTCTACAATAGACGATTTGGAGGCAGTAACCATGGCGTTAGATGCCTTTCTGTCGATAAC
>JANPNU010000658.1:0-1596 GCA_031427615.1 Burkholderiales bacterium | reverse complement strand
CCTGATAAATGCCCAACCAATCGGCTCCGGTCATTTGTGTCACATGTTCAACCGCCTGATTGAGCAATAATAATTTTCGGGTATTGGCGTCAGATCGACCGCCTAATGTCATCGCCAAATCGTAGGGCGCGGGTGACATGTCATCAATCAACGAACACGCGCCATTTTCACCCAGCATCGGCACTTGGTAGGTGTAGAGCGTGTCAAGATGAAAGGTCGGAGGTAACTCACCCAACGCCGCCATGATGGCGTGAATGCCCTTGCTGATGACTGGCGTCTGCAGCAGATAACGGTCAAGATCGGCGCGGACCAAATAGGTCTGAATACGGGCGGTGATGTCAGTCGTGATCATTTTTCAGTAATGGTGAGTGCTTGTTCAATATCGTTAATCAAATCGTTGGTGTCCTCGATGCCCACCGACAAGCGCAACATGTCTGCAGGCGCGGGTGTGCCCTCGCCTTCCACACTGGCACGATGTTCAATCAAACTTTCCACGCCGCCGAGTGAGGTGGCACGTTTCCATAATTCGGTGTGGGCCGCAACGGCAATGGCCGCCTCTTCGCCGCCGCTGAAACGAATCGACAACATGCCGCCGTAGCCGCCGGTCATTTGTTTGGCCGCCAGATCGTGGCCCGTAAAACTTGGCAAGCCCGGATACAAAACTTCTGCCACCTGCGGATGCCGGACAAAATGTTTGGCAATAGATAGCGCACTTGCAGAGGCGGTTCGTACCCGTGGGAACAGGGTGCGCATGCCGCGTGTTAATAACCACGCCTCAAATGGACCGGCAATGCCGCCGATTTGTGCACGCACGCTGCGAATTCGTTGCCAGGTTTCAGAGTCGCGCGCAGCGGTGAGCGTGCCGGCAAGCACATCAGAGTGGCCATTCAGATACTTGGTTGCGGCATGCATCACCAAGTCCGCGCCAAATTCAATCGGACGGGTCAACACCGGCGTGGCGACCGTCGAATCAACCGCAACCAATGCACCCCCCGCATGGGCAATCTCGCAAGTGGCGGCAATATCGGTAATGTCCCAGATCGGATTGGCGGGTGACTCAATCCAGACGAGTTTGGTTTTACCGGGCCGAATCATCGCTTGCAGCGCATCGAGATTGGTTGCATCAACAAATTCCACCACCAGCCCCCAGCGGGTTGCAAAGGTCTTGAGCCAGTTGCGCAACGACCAATACATAACCTTCGGCGCAATCACATGGTCACCGGGATTGAGTGATTGAAATACAGCGGTAGCCGCTGCCATGCCGGATGCAAATAGCAACGTCTGATAACCGCCTTCAAGCGCGTTTAACACCGCCTCCGGTTGTTCAAACGTCGGGTTGTGGTCGCGCCCATAAATTCGACCGGAACGATATTCGTTATCGGCATCGCGAATGTAGGTTGTTGACGTATGGATTTGACCGACAATTTCTTTGCTCTGGCCATCCACCCATCCCAATGCTTGGGCAGCAATCGTTTCCGGTTTTTTATTTTTCATCAGGTTGGTCTCACGGTCGCCCCAGCAACAGGCATTGTCACCACAATCGGTGGTCGATCAATAAATTGTACTTCCAGGCCGCGCGACTTCATCCAATCGGCC
>JANPNU010000657.1:0-2195 GCA_031427615.1 Burkholderiales bacterium | reverse complement strand
ACACGATTGTCGCCAAATCGAGAACGGTTGAGCTGACTCATGCGTATCGGCATTACGGTTTTCAGACGGCAGCGATAAGGCAACAGTTTTTGTTCTACGCAGTGGGCACGAAGGTCTCGGGTATCAGCAAGACGAATATCGTGAAGTTGACGTTGCTCATACCATCGACCGCGGAACAAACCGCCATCGCCACCGTCCTCTCCGACATGGACGCCGAACTTTCCGCCCTCCAAGCCCGCCGCACCAAGACCCGCGCCTTGAAGCAGGCCATGATGCAGGCGCTGCTCACCGGCCGAATCCGCCTGGTATGAGAGCCGTTCGCATCTTCATCAGCAGTGTGCAGAAGGAGTTGGAGCTGGAGCGTGCCGCTCTGGCTGGCTTGATCTCCACCGATCCCTTCCTGCTCCGGCACGGCGTGCCGGTGCTGTTCGAGAAGGAACCGCCACCACCCCGGCCGGCCAGCAAACCCTACCTCGCGGCGCTGAAGGGCTGTCAGGCGTATGTGCTCATGATCGCGAACGAGTATGGCGGCGCGGACGGCGAGATTTCTGCGACACACCACGAATACCGGCTCGCGCAGAAATTGAAGCTACCCACGGTCGTGTTCCTCAAGGGCGCCATGGATGACGCGCGGTCGCCGGAAGCGCAGGCGCTGATTGCCGAGGTCAAGCAGGATGGCTTCACCTATAAGCGCTTCCACGACCGTGAGGATTTGCGCCCGCTGATGCTGGAGGCGCTGCGCCGGATGCTGGCAGAGGCATTCGCACTTCAGGCCACACCAGACGAGGTCGCCGAGGGCGAGCAACAGGTGGAAGCCGCGTCGCCGTTTGAAACCGTGGTACTCACCGATGCGTTCGCGACCGGTCTGGACAATGGGCTGCTCGACCGCTTCAACGGCAGCATCACGATGAACACTGCGGAACCGCTGTTTCGCTCCGGGGGCGAGGCGCTTCACGCACGCGGCCTCGCGGTCAGCCGCAACATCACTTCCAACACCCGCACCAGCGTGCGCCGTGTGCCGCGTTGTGCGGCCTCGTCACCCAACTGCGTACCAATTTGCAATTGCACCTTGGCAAGCTCGACATACCAGTCGCAATATTCGTCCCAGACAAATTTGTAGATCGTTGTTGAGACGTTGTCAAAACGATATTCGGCAAAGCCTTTGGCCACGTCCGCTTCGGCGCGTTGTAGCTGACTGATGATCCATTTATCCGCCATCGACAATGTCACCGGCAATGTTGCATCCAAGCCGACGTCTTTGCCGTCAACATTCATCAACACATAACGCGTGGCATTCCACAGCTTGTTGCAAAAATTGCGATACCCCTCGCAGCGGCTCAAATCAAAATTGAGTGTCATCGACAGCGGCGCGAGTGCGGTAAACGTAAATCGCAACGCGTCGGTGCCGTAGGCAGGAATGCCTTTTGGGAAATTTTTCTTGATGTACTTCGCGGCTTTTTCCTTGTGCGCTTCGAGCATCAAACCTTTGGTGGATTTTTCCAGCAGCGACTCAAAATCGATACCGTCGATCAGATCGAGCGGATCAAGCGTATTGCCTTTCGATTTCGACATCTTGTTGCCTTCGGCGTCCCGCACCATGGCGTTGATATAGACATCCTTGAAGGGGACCTTCCCTTTTGGAAACGCCTCATCCGCGGTGAAGTGCAGGGTCATCATGATCATCCTGGCCACCCAGAAGAAAATAATGTCGTTGCCGGTGACTAAAACGGATGAGGGTAAAAATGCTTTTAAATCCGCCATGGTTTTGGCATCGTTATTGGGCCAGCCGAGCGTGGTGAACGGCACCAGTGCCGAGGAGAACCAGGTGTCGAGTACATCGGCATCGCGGGTGAGTTTCCTGCCGCCGGCCTTGGCGAGGGCTTCGGCTTCATTACGCGCCACATAAAAATTGCCGGCATCGTCATACCACGCTGGAATCTGGTGGCCCCACCAGAGTTGGCGTGAAATACACCAATCCTGAATATTGGTCAGCCAATGGTTATAGGTTGCCGACCAATGGTCGGGATAAAACTTGACGTCGCCACTGGCAACCGCTTCCAGCCCGCGTTTTGCCAAACCATCCATTTGTACAAACCACTGATCGGTCAACATCGGTTCAACAATGGTGTTGGTGCGGTCCGACCGCGGCACATTGAGTTTGTGTTTCTTTTCGGAAACCAACAGTCCCAGTGTGG
>JANPNU010000656.1:0-3666 GCA_031427615.1 Burkholderiales bacterium | reverse complement strand
ATCTACGAGGATCTGGAGCAGGCCGCGCAGCGCTTCAAAAAACACGCGCAGGGTACCACCGCCCATACCCTGCTGTTTGACCTGGAGGACGGCTGCCGGCAAAAAGACATGTCACGACAATTGCTGCGCCTGGAATTGCCCAACATGCCGCGCCGCAAGACCGTGCAGGTTGCGATTCGCATCAATCCCTTCCGCACCGACGAATACGAAAAAGACCTGGCGCTGATCCGTGATCTCGCCGACCATATCGACGTGGTGATGCTGGCCAAGGCGGGCGAGGCCTATGGCTCGGCGGAGATTCGTGATCTGTCGGCGGTGCTGGCGGGGCTCAACCACCGCATGACCATCCAGCCGATCATCGAGCATCCCAAGTCCCTCAAAATCGCCCCCGACCTGATGCAATACAGCACCGTGAAACACGTGGTGTTTGGTATTCACGATTTTTCAAAAGCGATGGGTATTCACATCACCCCCCGCAACTGGACCGTGGAACTCGCCTACTTTATGAATCAAGTTTTGTTTGAAGCGCGGATCGCCGGTAAAGGCGTGATTGGCGGCGTTGAAACACTCATTGGCCAGTCGGCCATGCCCGAATCCAGTATCGAGCCCGACGACGTGCGCCGCTGGCTTGATCTGCATGGCGATGAGGAATCCCGCGTAGTTTATGGCCACGCTTGTGAAGAAGCCGCCATGGGCATGACTGGCAAACAGGTGATCCACCCGTTTCACATTCATCCTTGCAAGGTCGCCTACACGCCCTCTCCCACCGACATCAACACCAAGATCGAAATCCTCAAAGCCGCGATTGAGGCCGACGCCCTGCTTGGTGGCGCGATCAAATTTAATGGCGAAATGCTCGACCCGCCGATGTTCGGCAAAGCCCTGCAAACCCTGTTGCGGGCACACGCATTACACGCCCTGTCAGATGACGATACCGCGTTTGCGATTCAAGTCCTCAAAAGACTTCCCGAACAGGTTATCCGCGAAAACTGGCCATACGGCGTCATTTTGTAGTTTCACCCAATGTCGATCGGCATCGCGCGGTTCATGCTCCATACCTATCCCGTCCGCCGCACTCACATAACAACTTATGAACGCTAACCCTGTTTTTCCGCCATTCGAGTCTTGGAATTGGCAGGTCCCGGAATTCTTAAACATTGGATCGGCCTGTACGGACGATCATCTGGCAACGGATGTGGCCGACCGTACCGCGATGATTGTTGAAGACGATGACAGCGGGACCACCACGGCCACCTATCGCGAATTGGCAACACGCAGCAATCAATTTGCACAGGTGTTGCGAAAACACGGGGTGGTGCCGTCAGACCGGGTGCTGGTGCGACTGCCAAACAGCCTTGAATATCCCATCGCATTTTTTGGCACGATGAAGGTTGGCGCGATTGCCGTGCCCACTTCAACGTTACTCACGCCGGAAGAAGTGCATTACCTGATCAAAGATTCCGGCGCAAAAGTATTGGTGCTGGATAAAGCGAGCTGGTCGCAGGTGGCGGACACGATGAAAGATCGCGGGCACGTTGAATTGGTTTTAACCACGGGCGAGGGACAGGCGACCGCCATGAAAGGGGTCTGTGTACTGGACCTGAAAATCGCCCTGAATGGCGTGACCAGTTTTTCCGCTCCACACGCCACCCGCGCCAACGACCCGGCCTATCTTGTTTATACGAGCGGCACCACCGGATATCCCAAAGGGGTGCTGCATGCGCACCGCGCCTTGATTGGTCGTGCGCCGGCCGCACATTACTGGTTCAGTTTTGACAACAATCAGGTTGATCGCATTGTCCATTCCGGGAAATTTAACTGGACCTATGTGCTCGGCTCCGGCTTGATGGATCCGTTGTATCGCGGTAAAACCGTGATTGTTCACGAAGGTAAAAACGACGCGCTGTTATGGCCGCGTTTAATTGCCAAACACCGCGCCACCATTTTTATCGGTGTGCCCACGATTTATCGGCAAATCGTGCAAAAAACCGCGATTGGCAAGGCAGATGTGCCTTCGCTGCGGTTTTGCATGAGCGCGGGTGAGCATCTTTCGGACGACATGCTTCGTGAATGGCGCACACGTTTTGGCATGGATATATTTGAAGCCGTTGGCATGAGCGAATTTTCGTATTACCTGTCGCAATCCATTCATCGTCCAATCCGCGCCGGATCCGCCGGTTTTCCGCAACCCGGGCACGCCATTAAACTGCTTAATCCGGAAACCCTGGCACCGACGGCACCAGGCGAGGAAGGCATGATTGTGGTTGCGGATTCCGATCCGGGATTATTTCTGCGTTATTGGCAAATGCCGGAAGAAACCGCCAAGCTCAAACACGATGGTTATTTTTTTACCGGTGATCACGCACGCATCGACGAGGACGGTTATTGGTGGTTTCTTGGCCGCAAGGACGACATCATCAAAAGTTTTGGCTATCGTGTCTCGCCCTACGAAGTGGAGCGGGTACTCAAGTCACACCCCCCTGTGGCTGATTGCGCCTGTGTTGGCGAGGCCATTGGCCAGGACAAATTGATTGTTGTGGCCTATGTCATTTTGCAACCCGGCCAAACCATGACCGCAAACGAACTTTTGAGCTGGAGCGAAACCCAACTTGCTGCCTATAAAAGGCCAAAGCGTATTTACCTCGCACGGGACTTCCCACGCACCAAGAATGGTAAAATTCTGCGTCGGGAGATTGTGCCCGCCATGGCATACGAACAATCATCCTGATAATCGTCGTAACGCAATTTGACCAGAATTTGAATCCAATTTTTCGCTGAATCCTGGCGAGCCACTCCACTTCATTCCCGGCAAATTCACGTTTGTCGGGATTAACTATTTTTATGTCCAATTCGAATCCACTCCCCTCCGTTCGTTCGGCCGCCCTTGGTGGGCTGGCCAATTTCATTTTTTGGAGCCGTTGGTTGCAAATGCCGCTCTATATCGGCTTGATTGCGGCCCAGGGCGTCTACGTCTTCCATTTCTGGGTTGAACTGGTCCATTTGATTGAGGCGATTTTTGGCAACCAGGAAGCGTTACGACAACTAATCGAGTCGGTGGGATATAAAGCCGCGCCCCTGTTAGATGCTGTCAACAAGCCAATTCTTGATGCGGCCGGCAATGCCATGTTTGCCGCACCCAAACTCAATGAAACCGTCATCATGCTGGTGGTGCTGGCATTGATCGACGTGGTCATGATCTCAAATTTGCTGATCATGGTCATTATTGGAGGCTACGAAACTTTTGTCTCGCGACTCGGCATTCACGGCCATCCTGATCAACCCGAATGGTTATCTCATGTCAACGCCTCAGTGCTAAAGGTCAAACTGGCCACTGCCATCATTGGCATATCGTCGATTCATTTGTTAAAGACATTTATCAGCGCCGATAAATACGATGAAAAAGTATTGATGTGGCAAACCCTGATTCACATGACGTTTTTGTTTTCCGCCATGGCGATTGCCGCGTGTGATCGCATTCTGATTCCGCCGAGCAAAAAAGCAGCCCAACACTAATTGGAGCCTCTGTCATGACCACCATCAAACAGGAAGATTTCATCAGCTCGGTCGCCGACGCGTTTCAATTCATCAGTTACTACCATCCGGTTGATTACATCAAGGCGTTGCATGAAGCCTACCTAAATGAAGCCTCCCCCGCTGCCAAGGATG
>JANPNU010000655.1:0-1741 GCA_031427615.1 Burkholderiales bacterium | reverse complement strand
GGTGAAGAACGCCAGTTAATGGCGTCCGTTGAGCTGGTCAATCGCAAAATGAAAGAGATTCGCGATACCGGCAAAGTCGTTGGTAACGAACGCATCGCCATCATGGCGGCACTCAATCTGGCGCACGAACAATTACAAGTTGGTAGTCACGGCGCGCAGACCGGTGCCACATCAGCAAGCACCAGCCCTGCAACCGGTGTGATCGTTGACGAAGCCTATATCAAGGGTAAACTGAGTGCGTTTGAAGCCACTTTGGAAAAAGCAATTTCGGAGCAAGAAAAGCTTTTCTGACGCGCGCCAAAAACGAGGTGAACTTTAGCGTTCGCTTGGTGCTTACATCCTTTGTTCCGATAGACTTTATGTCTTGGTTGCGAATCCTAGTATTGCCGGTGTGATCGTCCTACGCGGATGAACCTGAAGGCAATCGGTGTGCGGCCATCCTTGAACCAAGGTTCAAGGTGCGGTGCCGAGCGAACCCTAAAGCGCACCTCATGGTTTATTACGTTTTTCCCGCCTGCTTCTATTACAAAAAGATTCTGCGACACTGATAGTTGGGCGGTGACGTGGACCAAAGACAAACAATGGCATATTGGTTGATGAAGTCAGAACCCGCCGAGTTCTCGATTGATGATTTGGCAAAGGCAAAAAACCAAAGCGTAGCCTGGTTTGGGGTGCGAAATTATCTGGCGCGAAATTTCATGCGTGACCAGATCGAAGTCGGCGACGACGTGTTGTTTTATCACTCGTCGTGTCCCGAGCCGGGTGTGGCCGGACTTGCCATGGTGTCGTCACCGGCCTATCCGGATCCGACTCAGTTTGACAAAAAAAGCAAATATTTTGACGCCAAGGCGACTTTAGAGGTGCCGCGCTGGATGTTGGTTGACGTGAAACTGGTGAAAAAAACCCGTCTTGTTTCGCTCGCCGAAATGCGCGCGACCGACGCGCTTGCGAGTATGACTATTCTGCAACGCGGCAATCGGTTGTCGATTACACCGGTCACGGCGGCGGAGTGGAAGACCATGCTCAAGCTCGCCGCCAAATAATTATTCCATTGCATCCCGAACTTCAATACCTGTTGATATTTCTCGCCATGGGCGCGCTGGTCGGTTTTTTTGCCGGCCTGCTGGGTATTGGCGGGGGCTCAGTAATGGTGCCGATTTTGTCGATGATTTTTGTTGCGCGTGGTTTCTCAAGTGACAATGTCATTCACATGGCGTTGGCCACGTCCATGGCGACCATCATCCCCGGCGCTCTGGTCAGCGCCTGGACACATCATCGACATCAAGCGGTGAACTGGGATGTGGTCAAACGGCTGACTCCGGGCGTTTTGCTGGGCACATTTAGTGGCGCGGTGATCGCCCACTTTTCATCGACTACGTTTCTGAAAAGTTTTTTTATCGCGGTTATTTGTTTTTTGGCGCTGCAAATGTTGTTGAATGCGCGCCCCCGGCCGGCGAATAATGATGCGTTGCGTTTGCCCGGCGCGTGGGGATTGTTTGGTTTTGGTTTGGTGATGGGTCTGGTGTCGAGTTTTGCCGGCATTGGCGGCGCGGTGCTGTCGATTGCTTATTTGTCATGGTGCAATATGCGTATGCACGAAACCATCGGCACCGCCGCCGCAATTGGTGTGCCGTTATCCATCGCCGGAACAATCGGATTTGTGTTGACGGGAATGTCGGATGCAACCCTGCCCGCATGGAGCTTGGGTTACGTTTATTTGCCGGCGATGGCGGGTATTGCA
>JANPNU010000654.1:0-7777 GCA_031427615.1 Burkholderiales bacterium | reverse complement strand
ATCGTACGAAGTCAAAAATGGCGCAGGGAAAACCATCGCAATCTTTCTGCATGACAATTTTGCGCGTGCCACCAAACGCGGCGGCGCATGGATGAGTGCCTACCGGATGCAAAGCTGTATTGATGGCGAAATCATCCCGATCATCGCCAACAACAACAATTTCGCCAAAGGCGCACCCGGCGAACCAACGCTGCTATCGTTTGACGACGCTCGTACCTTATTCCATGAATTTGGCCACGGCCTGCACGGAATGATGTCGAACGTGCATTACGAACGATTGTCTGGCACCAGTGTGTTACGCGATTTTGTCGAGCTACCATCACAATTGTTTGAACACTGGTTGCCAGAGCCGGAGGTGTTAAGAAAACACGCCCGCCACATCGAAACCAACGAGGTCATCCCCGACGCCATCATCGCCAAAATGAAATTGGCGCGCACCTTTAATCAAGGCTTTGACGCCGCCACCTTCAGCGCCTCGGCACTGGTTGATATGAATTTACACGGCAAAAACTCCATGACCGGGCTCGACCTGACAAAATTTGAAACAGAACAACTGGCGGCAATGAAAATGCCAAAGCAGCTTTATCTGCGCCACCGTTTGCCGCACTTTTCGCATTTGTTTTCCGGATCGAGTTATGCCGCGGCGTACTATGTTTATTTGTGGGCGGAAGTACTCGATGCCGATGCTTACGACGCCTTTACCGAGGCCGGCAATCCGTTCGACGCGGCCACCGCCCAACGATTGCTGAAATTTATTTATTCGAGCGGCAGCACCATGTTGCCGATGAAAGCATACGAAGCATTTCGCGGCCGCACTCCGACAGTGGAACCAATGCTGAGGAAAAAGGGCCTGGTCGACGCGTAACCGCTGCCTTTAGCCTTTGGTCACCTGTATTGCTGATCGATTTCAACATTCAAAAAAACAATCCTATGACCTGCAAACTGTATTACGCACCAAGCAATGCCAGTCTCGCCCCGCATATTCTGCTGGAAGAAATCGCTGCGCCGTTTGAATTGATTTTGGTTGACCGCGACAACAATCAACATAAATCCGCCGAATACCTGTCCATCAATCCGGCCGGGGTGATTCCCGCCATGGTGGATGGTGAGGTGCGTTTGGGCGAAGCCGCTGCCATCCTTTTGTATCTGGCCGACAAACACCCGGAGGCCAATTTAATTCCACCATTGCAGAGTGCCGCGCGTGCGCAGTGTTACCGCTGGCTGATTTATTTGACCAACACCGTTCAAGCGGAATTAATGCATTATTTTCATCCCAATCGACTAGGCGGGCCACACGCGGAATTGATTCAGGCCAATGCGACCCAACGGCTGATGCCGATGCTCGATATTCTGGATGACCAGTTGGCCAAGTCCGGCGGGCCGTTTTTGCTGGGTGCGCAATACACCATCACTGATATTTTTCTGTTCATGATGTGCCGCTGGACGCGCAACATGCCCAACCCGGCGCGTAACCGTCCACACCTGACAAAATTTCTCACCATGATGAGTCAGCGCCCCGCAGTTGTCCGTGCGCATGCAACGGAAAAACTCGACAAGCCTTGGTACTAGCACCCTCATTTCATTTTTCGACAATCTTCAAACCATCCCATGAAAATCGCCGTCTTGATTACCGGTGGCACCTTCGACAAAGAGTACAACGAGATCAATGGTGAATTGTTTTTCAAAAAAACCCATGTGCCGGAAATGCTCACGCTGGCGCGATCATTGCTGACCACGCGTGTGGAAACCTTGATGATGAAAGACAGCCTGTTTATGACGGATGCCGATCGGGACGGCATCGCCAAGGCGTGCAAAAGAGCCAAGGAAACCGCCATTGTCATCACCCATGGCACCGACACGATGGAAGAAACCGCGCGCTACCTCGCGCCACTGGTCAAAAACAAAACAGTGATGCTCACCGGCGCAATGGTGCCGTATAAATTCGGCTCGTCGGATGGGTTGTTTAATCTCGGCAGCGCCCTCGCCTACGCACAGGTTTTGCCAAAGGGAATCTATGTGGCCATGAACGGCCAGTATTTTGCCTGGGACAACGTCACCAAGAATAAGCAAAAAGGCGTGTTTGAGGCGCGGCGAAAATAACGATTTTTCGCAACCATCGATGCGACCATCGCCAATGGTTGCGACCGGCCTAAGGTCGTCAGGTGCGATCTGCGCACGCAGCACTGCTCATCAATCAAACTCGCCGAATGGCGGGGCGTTTAGAACAAAAAGACGTGGGGAGGCGTAACAGGGCTTGCGTTTGTATTGTGGGAATTAAATGGTGTCCGACCATTTATATTTGCCCTGAAAATCCGGGTTAAGGATTAATTTGGGCTTATCGGCTTTGAGCCGTGCAACCAGAGTTTCAAACGGGTAGCACTAGCACGCGACATGTTGACTCATCTCATTTCCTCGCATCTATGCTGTCCAGAGTACGCATCAATTCCTGGAATGCCAACTCATATCCAATTTGCGATGCGCAGCCACACAATCGCGCAAGTACAAATTGATCAAGCTTTGGTAGGGCACGCCTGCCTCTTCCGCCATTGTTTTGAAATAGCCAATGACATCTTCACTAAGACGCATCGTCACCGGTTTTTTCAATTTAGATGCGTAGGGATTTTTACGAGCCTTCATTTTTGAAAGATCATATTCTTTCTTCATGGCCGACCACCTTCGTAGTGTTTTCTCTCATTTCGGGTTGCCTTGCGGGCGGAGAAAATACGAATAATTTCATCCGCCACGCTCGCAATGGCAAACAATCAGTAATCTTGACTCGTTGCCAAAGCCAAGCATTAGGAAGCGATCTTCCAAATCGGCGTTTTCATCGTCGAAAAACTGAATGGCGAACTCATCGTAAAAAACGGATTCCGCCTCCGGAAAGGAAACGCCGTGTTTCTTCAGATTTGATCTGGCTTTTGCAGCATCCCATTCAAACTTTATCATCTGTACATTGTATGTACAGACATTCTGAATGTCAAGATTCGCAAGGAAGAGATTCGCAAGGAAGAGTTTCCAACGCAAAGGTTCGTCAAGCCTCGCGGCTCTGCCATAATGCCCACACTAATTTGCCAGCCACGCCTCGGTGCACAACGCCGACAAACATGGACTGCGCAATCAACCCAAACAACAGGTGAGGAGATATGGCCATACAGAGCTTATCCGAAGAGCAAATTCGCGACTGGTCGCGTGCGCAAAAAGACGAGTGGTGGTTCAAAAACGTCTACCGCGGTGAAATGGCGCAGCTCACTGTTCGCTCCGGCATTACTGGCTTTTTACTGGGCGGCATTTTGGCCGCGACCGCTTTGTACATCGGCGCAAAAACCGGTATTGGCATTGGTGTGGGCCTGACCTCGGTCATTTTGTCGTTTGCAATATTCCGTATTCTGTCCGGTGCAGGGATAACCTCTGATTACACCATTCTTGAAAACAACTGCACGCAGTCGATTGCGACTGCGGCCGGTTATGTGATGATGCCGCTGGTTTCGAGTCTGGCCGCGTACATGTTGGTGACCGGTAAAATTATTCCGGCGTGGCATATGATTTCCTGGATGGTGGTGTGTTCGATTCTTGGTGTGTTGATTGCCTTTCCGATGAAGCGCCGGTTTATCAATGACGAGCAACTGCCCTTCCCCGAAGGCCGCGCTGCGGGCGTGGTGTTGGATGCGCTCTACACCGGCCACGCCGATACCGGCATGTTCAAAGCAAAGTTGCTCGGCTGGACGGCGGTACTGACCGGCCTGTACCAGATGATTGTCAGTGACGGCTGGATGAAGTTGATTCAATTCAAAATTTTGATGTTGGATAAATGGGCCGGCATAAAAGAGCCGTGGCATTTATATGAACGCCTCGATACCTACTACTACACGGCCGCGGTCAAATTTCATTTGTGGATTCCCAATATTCTTGGCACCGATGTACGCCAGCTTGGTTTGCGGGTGACGCTGGATGCGGCCATGCTGGGTGTCGGTGGCCTGATGGGTATTCGTGTTGCCACCAGTGTGTTGCTCGGTGCGTTTATTAACTTTGTAATTCTGGCGCCTATCATGATCAACCTCGGCGATATTGCGCCTCGCGAGCTGGCCGATGGCACCCTCGTCAAAATCTCCCGCTCAGAAATTGTTAACCAATGGGCGCTGTGGTGGGGCGTGACCATGATGGTGGTCGGCTCATTGGTGAGTTTATTGGCCAAACCGGAACTCATCACCAGCCTGTTTAGGTCCAAAGTTAAAAAAGTCGACGGCGCGCCAAAAAGTGCCGACGTATTAAAAGATATCGAAGTGCCACTGTGGCTGTCGTGGGTCGGTGTGCCGATTTTCAGTTTGCTCGGTGCCACCGTCACGCATGTGTTTTTTGGCGTGCCATGGTTGCTCGCATTGATTTCACTGCCGCTGATTTTTGTGTTGACCGTGATCTGTACCAACGCCATGGCGCTGACTTCATGGACACCCACCGGTGCGTTGTCGAAAATCACCCAGTTCAGCATTGGCGCGATTGATCGCACCAATCCGGCCAGCAATTTGATTCCGGCAGGTATGACCAGCGAGGTTGCCTCCAATGCCGCCAACCTGTTGTCGGATATCAAACCCGGCTACATGCTCGGTGGCAAACCACGCCACCAGGTGATCGGCCATTTGATCGGGATTTTCTCCGGCGCGCTTGCCGCCGTGCCGTTGTTTTATTTGTTATTTTTGCCGCCGGATGCCAATGGTTTGCGTTCGGTGACCACCATGATCTCTGATCAGTTTGCCTTCCCAGCGGCTTTGCAATGGAAAGGTGTGGCCGAGCTGATCGCCAAGGGCATCAGCAGCCTGCCCTACACGGCGGTGGTCTCAATGGTTGTTGCGGCAGTGGCGGCACTGATATTTGAAATTGCGCGTATTGTCACCAAAAACAAATTCCCGATTTCATCGGTGTCGGTTGGCCTTGGTGTGGTGTTACCGCCCGAAGCGTCATTCATGATGTGGATCGGCGCGATGGTGTTCTGGTGGATGGGCAAACGCAACAAGGAAGTGGGCAGCAAAGGTCATACCTTCTGGGTCGAAGGCTGTGAGCCGATTTGTGCGGGCCTGATTTCCGGCGCGGCATTGGTGGGTATTGGCAACGCGATTGTAAATGTGATGATGTAGAGGAAACCTCGAAAACCCCGTCATCGTGGCGAAGTTTGTGGGACTTGAGAAACTATTGATTGGCAACTGTCTAAAAACCCACAAATGTCGTCATTCCGGCCCTTCGACGGGCTCAGGATGAACCGGGCACTTGCCCGAGCCGGAATCCAGTCCGTTTGTATTTTTAACCGAGATTTTCCATTAGGGTTTGGAATGATGGTGGGGCTACTTTTTGAGTGGATTTTCTGTTGACTGACGAACGAATAGCTGGCTATTCGAGAGGAAGAAACAGGAAATACGCCAAAAATAGTCCACCAGCAACCAAACAGTCCCGAAGGGACGCCTAATGGAAAATCTCGGCTTAATAACTTGTCCACCTCTGGATCCCGGCCTCGGCCGGGATGACGGGGTTTTTAGCTCCCTATGTTTAAAGTCATTAACTGGCGCGGAGTTCAAGGATGTAATGCCTCGAACTCCGCGTCAAATGGCACTTTTTTATTCTGCACGCATCCTTTGTAAAACGCGCCGCACAGCCAAAATAGCCGCGCACTGACGGCACGCATTCTCGTGCCGAACAACCTGAGCATACAGCATGCAAAAAGAAACGAAACAAAAACCCATCCGCGCGATCGTCGCATCCGTTCACCTGCAGACCATTACCGATATCGAATTTGAATCGTCGTTGGTCGAGCTGCGTGAATTGGCAAAAACACTCGGCTATGAAGTGGTCGGCACGTTTGTGCAAAAACGCGTGACGTTTGATCGGGCGGCCTATCTGGGCGTCGGCAAGCGCCAGGAGATTCGACGGTTTATCGAGAACAAAATCGATGAAGATGATAATGCTGCAGATCATGATGGCGATGGCGATGGCGCGTCAGATGATGACGAAAGCATTACCCCCAAGCGTGGTGCCGCGCGCGCCAAGGCGGCGGCACAATCCGCAGCGGACCCGGATACGCGTCGCGCCGACATGGTGCTGATTGATCACGACGTCTCGCCGTCACAAGCGCGTAATCTCGAAATTGATGTTGGTGTTGAAGTCATGGATCGCACCATGGTCATTCTGGAAATATTTCATCGTCACGCCAGCTCACGCGCAGCGCGTGCGCAGGTCGAGATTGCCCGGCTTGGTTATATGGCGCCACGGCTGCGTGAAGCCGCCAAACTGGCGGGACCCAAAGAACGTCAACGCAGCGGCACCGGCGGACGTGGTGCCGGCGAGACCCACGCAGCGCTCGATCGCCAAAAAATTCGCAACCGCATCGCCGAGCTGCAACTGGAAATCACCGCCATGGATGCCGAACGGCAGATTCAGCGCGCGCGGCGGCAAGAAGGCCAATCCGGACAGGCTGGCAAAGGCATTCCACGCGTGGCCTTGGTCGGTTACACCAATGCCGGCAAATCAACACTCATGCGCGCCCTCACCGGCAGCGAAGTATTGGTGGCCAACAAACTTTTTGCCACGCTTGACACCACCGTGCGTGCACTACACCCCGAATCGGTGCCGCGCATTCTGGTCAGCGACACGGTTGGCTTTATCAAAAACCTGCCGCACGATTTGGTGGCATCGTTTAAATCCACACTCGAAGAAGCCGCCGAGTCGTCGCTGCTACTGCATGTCATTGACGCAAGTGATCCCGGCCTTGAACGGCAACGCGCCGTGACCGACCAAGTGCTGGCCGAAATCGGCGCGGCCGGTGTGCCACGGATTCGTGTGTTCAACAAAATTGACCTGGTCGGCCGGGAGATGGAAAATGCGGCCGCCGTGCAAGCCGCGCGCGAAACAGAATTGCACGCACTGTATCCGGACTGTGTTGTGATGAATGCGCGCAATGCGGGTGACGTTGCAAAATTACATGCAACCATCCGCGCGTTTTTTCGGCGCGACCTGATTGAGACCGAGTTATTTCTGCCTTGGTCAGCGCAGCAACTACGTGGCAAAATTTTTGCGGGCTGCGAAGTGCTGGATGAGCGTGTCGACAACGACGGCGCATTTTTACGAGTGCGTGGTGACGCCGCTACCCTGCAGGCATTAAGGGAGCAACTTGGCATGAAACCCGATGCACCGGCAAGTTAAACACCGGCACGAAAAACAACCGTTCGCAAAACGCCTGCAATCAAAAAATAAACAAATTGCCAGAACTGGTGCGAAATGGCTCCAACCCGTGCCTGACCACTGTTAAACAAATAGGCTCTTCAGGAAATCGAGTGGGTAATTTGACGGGGTAAACATGGCTGGAGGCCGCATGGATACTGGCTTTCAGGGGTTTCGTAAAGCGTGCGAAATTGGCATCATGTTGGGATGGCTAATTCAACTGCACAAAAGCGGCGGCTGTGGGACACGTACACGTTCCCGGGATTTCGTCCGCAACCCCCGGTGCGCGGTGTCTTCGGTGATCCGAAGGCGCGCGTCATTACCCTTGTTCGACGCTCAAAAAAACGACCTGCGGCTGCTGCGGTCGCGTACAGTCTGGCTGGTACGACCGCAAGACGAGGCGGGTGCGCGATCTGTCCTGCGGCGATACGCGGGTGTTTCTCGAGTTCGAGATTCGACGCCTCGCTTGCCGGGATTGCGGCAAGGTGAAGCGCGAGCGGCTCGATTTCCTGGCGGACAACCCGCTCTATACGAAGCGCTTTGCGCATTACGTGGGCCAGCGCTGTCGGCAGGC
>JANPNU010000653.1:0-3931 GCA_031427615.1 Burkholderiales bacterium | reverse complement strand
GTCGCTGCGGCTGCGGCCAAGCTCACGCCGCCGGCAGAGGTGTCGCTGAAGGATCCGAAAGATTGGAAGATCGCGGGCAAGCGTATCGCGCGCCTCGACACCGTCGATAAGACCACCGGCAAACAAATCTACGGCATGGATATCACCATGCCCGGCCTGCTCAACGCAGCGGTATTGGATTGCCCGGTATTTGGCGGCAAGTTGAAATCGTTTGACGACACGGCAGTTCTTAAACGCCCTGGCGTGAAGAAGGTCATTCGTATTAACGACAGTGCGGTGGCGGTGGTGGCCGATACCTGGTGGTGCGCCAAGACCGCGTTGGACGCCCTGAAGGTCGAATGGGACGAAGGACCCAATGCAAAATTGTCGAGCGCAACGTTTGCGGAAGTGCTCAAAGCCGGGCTCACCGCCAAGGATGCAGTTGTTGGCAGCAGTGTGGGTGATGCACTCATGGCGATCACCAATGCTGCGCGCAAAATCGAGGCGGTGTATTCATATCCGCACCAGAACCACGCGTGTATGGAAACCATGAACGCCACCGTGAGATGGACACCCGAGCTGTGTGAGGCCTGGGTGCCGACACAAAACGGTGAGGCCGCACACGCGGTCGCGGCCGAGGCCGCCGGGTTGCCGCCGGCCAAGGTTGAGGTTTACAAAATACATTTGGGTGGCGGCTTTGGACGGCGCGGTGGCACCGACTACGTGCGGCAGGCGGTGTTGATTGCCAAACAAATGCCCGGCACACCGATCAAGATGATCTGGTCACGCGAAGAAGACATGGCGCACGGCCAGTATCACCCGATCACGCATTGCAAGATGGTGGCCGGGCTCGACGACAAGGGTGAAATCACCGGGCTACATATGCGCATTTCCGGGCAATCGATTCTGGCCGGACTGCGTCCCGAAGCGATTCGTGACGGCAAGGACCCGGTAGTATTCCAAGGGTTGAATTTGACCGGTGCCGAAACCACACTTGGGTACACGTTTGCCAATCTGCTGGTGGATCATGCCATGCGCAATCCACACGTGCCACCCGGCTTTTGGCGTGGCGTGAACCTGAATCAAAACGCGATTTATCTGGAATCGTTTATCGACGAAATCGCCCACGCCACCAAACAAGACCCGTTGGCATTGCGTCGCAAGCTGATGGCAAAACATCCGAAACATTTGGCGGTGCTGGATGCGGTTGCCAAAAGTGTCGGTTGGGACAAGCCCGCGCCTGCTGGTGTTTTCCGAGGATTGGCGCAGACACATGGGTTCGGCAGCTACGTGGCGGCGTGTGCGGAAGTGTCGGTCAGCAAGGACGGCGCGCTGAAAATTCACCGCATCGTCGCGGCGACTGACTCCGGCCACGCGGTCAATCCGCAACAAATCGAAGCACAGGTGGAAGGCTCGTTTGTGTATGGGCTCGGCGCGGCGCTGTATCAGGAATGCACCGTCAAAGATGGTCGCATCGTCGAGACCAACTTCCATCAATATCCATCGTTGATGCTTGCAGATATGCCGAAGGTCGAAACTATCATCATGCCATCCGGTGGTTTTTGGGGCGGGGTGGGGGAACCAACCATTGCGGTGGCGGCACCGGCGGTATTGAATGCGATTTTTGCGGCGACGGGAAAACGCATTCGTGATTTGCCGTTGAAGAATCACAGTTTGAAGGCGTAGGGTTGTCTGGTGTGGGGGGCGGTGTGAAGATTGTGTTGGTGGCGCTGGTGTTGTGGGTTGCCAGCAATGCAGACAGCCGCGCGGCCAACCCTGCCGCCATCAACATTGTTGGTGATGGCATCGTCGCACCACTCACCACCACGCCGGGTGACGTCGTGCGCGGGGCGGCGATTGTGGCCAACCGGCAGATTGGTTTATGTGTGTTGTGTCACCCACTCCCCGCTGGCTCCAACGCCAACAACATTAACCGTGCTGACGAAAAATTTCAAAGCAACATCGCCACCAGCATTGCTGGCACCGGCAGCCGTTGGTCGGCCGCGCAATTGCGGTTACGTCTGGTCGATAGCCGCAGGCTCGATCCCGCCGGCATCATGCCCGCCTACTATCGGGTTGAGGGTCTCACGCGGGTTGCCGCTACCCAGCAAGGTCGGCCGATTTTCGATGCGCAACAAATCGAAGATGTGGTGGCGTATCTGGTGACACTGAAATGAAAATGACCGCCACACGTCGACAGTTCCTGGCCGCGGGCACCGCGTTGACCGCGAGTGTGTTGGTGCGCCCCGCCATATTGCTGGCGCAGGATGACGTGCTCGCGGCGTTGGTGAAAACCTACGCCGGCGGTGCGACGCTGCGCGAGGGTCGCGTCAAACTCAATGTCGCACCGCTGGTGGATAACGGCAACAGCGTGCCGATCGAGGTGGTGGTGAATAGCCCGATGACCCAGGCAGATCACGTGGTGGGGATGGCGGTATTCAACGAAAAAAATCCGCAACACGATGTTGCGCTGTTTGTACTCGGGCCACAGAGCGGACGCGCACGTGTTAGCACACGCATCCGGCTGGCGACCACACAAAAATTGGTGGCCGTGGCAAAAATGCAAGACGGCAGTTGTTGGACCCACACGGTGGAGGTGATTGTCACCCTCGCCGCGTGTATCGAGGACTAGCCGGGTCACCGGGTCAAAATATGGCGCGCACCGTCATCACCATTCCGGCCACCGCCAAACGCGGCGAGACCATCGAGATTCGGGTGTTGATTCAGCATCCGATGGAGACCGGTTATCGGCGCTCGAGTGAAGGTGCGATGCTCGCGCGAAATTTGATCCGGCGTTTTTCTTGTCGCTTTGAACCGCTGGCTGCGCTGGTCAACACACCAACCAACACACCAACCAACGCGCTGGCCAACATGCCGGTAAAAAGTGAAGACGTGTTCAGCGCCACCCTTTACGCCGCGATCGCCGCCAATCCGTATCTGTCGTTTCATACCGTCGTCAGCAGCAGCGGTGTGTTTGTCATGCAATGGGATGGCGACAACGGTTTTGCGCAGACCGAACGCGCCACCATCACGCTGCGGTGAGTTGATGCGACATTTCTCAGCGCTGGTATTGTTGCTGTTGATGCCGTGCGCAATGGCCATCGCCGCCGACACCATCCAACCCCGCAAATCGGGATTTGACTTCATGCGCCCCGCCACCCAGGCGCTGCAAAACGACGACAGCCAAAATCCGGCGATGTTGTGGGTCAAGGACGGCGAGGCACACTGGACGCTGCCGCAAGGTTCGGCAAAAAAATCATGCGCGGATTGCCACGGCGATGCGCCAAAAGCCATGCGCGGTGTGGCGGCGCGTTACCCGGCGTTTTCAACTGCGCTGAATCGACCGGCGAATCTGGCACAACAAATCAATCTGTGCCGCACCACCAAACAACAAGCCCCCGCGCTGCCGGGCGAAGACCAAACCTTGCTTGGACTTGAAGCGTATCTCGCGCTGCAATCACGCGGCCTACCAATCGCGCCACCAACCGACGCCAAACTCAACGCCGCCCGCGCGCGCGGCAAAGCCCTGTTTAATCAACGTATCGGCCAGATCGATTTGAGCTGCAAGGATTGCCATGTCGATCAGGCCGGCAAATCACTTGCAGGCAACGTGGTTCCGCAAGCGCATCCGACCGGCTACCCGATCTACCGGCTGGAGTGGCAGGGCGTGGGATCATTACAACGGCGGCTACGCAACTGCATGACCGGTGTACGCGCCGAACCCTACGCGCCGGGCAGCGAAGAAATGGTCGCACTCGAAGCTTATCTGGCCTCGCGTGCCAAGGGGATGTTGGTTGAGTCGCCGGCGGTGCGGCCATGATGATTCAATTTAACCTAGAAACGGCAGTTGGACGGGTGTGAGTGTGCGTTTTTGCGGCTTTCTGGCTAGGCGCGACAACGCGGCAACCTCCACGTTGCAAGGAGGAGCAACACCGCCAGGGAGTCGCAAAAA
>JANPNU010000652.1:0-4250 GCA_031427615.1 Burkholderiales bacterium | reverse complement strand
ACGCGGTACGGCAGGCCGAGTTTTTTGAGAATGGTTTCGGCGTGCGCTGTGAGCGCTTCATGCGCCTCAGTCGATTGATCGGGTGTGACAATCTGCACCATTTCAACCTTGTCAAATTGGTGTTGCCGAATCATGCCGCGGGTATCCTTGCCGTAGCTGCCCGCCTCTGAGCGAAAACACGGGCTGTGGCAGGCGAACTTCAACGGCAATTCTTTCATGTCAACAATCGTATCGCGTACAAAGTTGGTGACCGGATATTCCGCGGTCGGAATCAGATACAAATCCCGCCCTTCAATTTTGAACAGATCATCCTTGAATTTGGCGAGACTCGACACCCCGTCGGCGGCGTCGGCGCTGACCATATAAGGCACATAGACCTCGGTATAACCGTGTTCCTGAGTATGCACATCCAACATGAATTGGGCGAGTGCCCGATGCAAACGCGCCACCCCGCCTTTCAGAACTGAGAAACGAGCGCCGCTCAATTTGCTGGCAGTCGCAAAATCGATCCCGCCCAATGCCTCACCAATGTCGGTGTGGTCTTTGGGAGTGAAATCAAAAACTCGCGGGGTGCCAAAGCGGCGGACTTCAACATTGTCATCGGCGTTTTTTCCATTTGGGACATCGGCGTGGGGGATGTTTGGAATGACACGCAAAAAAGCATTCAACGTTTCCTGCAAGGTACCGAGGGCAAGCTCATTGGCCTTTAATTCGTCACCAATGCCACCCACTTCGGCCATGATGACTGAGGCATCCTCGCCCCGGCCCTTGAGCATGCCCACCTGCTTGGACAATGCGTTGCGTTTTGCCTGAAACTGTTCTGTTCTGATTTGCAAAATCTTGCGTTGATCTTCGAGCGTGCGAAATTGTGTCTCGTCAATCACGAATCCGCGTCGTGCGAGGCCGGCTTGTACCGATGGAAAATCTTTACGCAATAATTGGATATCTAACATCTTGCTTCCTTGGTCACAAAGTTAATGTGGCTTGATTGCCTGATTTTTGGGCGGGGGGGATGGTTGATGGCGACTAACAGTGGCGAATCGTTAAATCAAACGCACCATTGCGCCACGGACAACCTGAATCATGGAAAACCGCGCCCGCCCAATCGTACTGGAACAACCTGCGCAAATTACGCGCGAAAAAAACGGACGCTATCTCGATCGAGAGGAGCGGCTGGAGGGATTGTTACGAGGCGTCGGTCGGGTAACAAATAGCGGGATGGATGAGTTCATTTCCGGTATTTTGAATCAAGCGCCCGTAACTGCGCAAGTTTTTCAGCAATCTTTACTTCCATGCCCCGATCCGTCGGTTGATACCATCCTGGCGCGGGGATGCCGTCGGGCAGATACGTTTCACCGGCTGCGTATCCTCCATCTTCATCATGGGCGTACCGGTAATGTTCACCCATACCCAGCGACTTCATCAATTTGGTGGGCGCATTGCGCAAATGCATCGGCACCGGCCGGGACCCATCGCCCGCCACAAACGCACGGGCAGCGTTAAAAGCAGTGTAGACAGCATTCGACTTGGCGGCAATTGCCAGATAAATCAACGCCTCGGCCAGCGCCAATTCCCCCTCGGGTGAACCCAATCGTTCGAAAACATCGGCTGCGTTCAAAGTGATTTGTAATGCACGCGGGTCGGCCAGACCAATATCCTCGGACGCCATACGAATCATGCGCCGGGCCAAATAACGGGGGTCGGCACCGCCGTCAATCATTCGACAAAACCAGTACAGCGCTGCGTCCGGATCAGAGCCACGTACACTTTTGTGTAACGCCGAAATCTGATCGTAAAAATGGTCGCCGCCCTTGTCGAATTTTTTGGCGGCGCGCGCCAAACATTTTTCAACAAACTCGACGCCAATTTTGGTTACCTCCTGCGACTGCGCGGCCGTGGCCAATTGCTCAAGCAGATTCAGCAGACGCCGACCATCACCATCGGCCATATTGATCAACCGAATTTTGGCGGCTTCACCTTCGGGCCCGTTCAGGCATGCCGCCAGACCGACCACTTTCACCGCTCGATCGAACATCTCGGCCAGAGCCTGATCATCAAGCGCTTTCAATACGTACACAGCGGCACGTGACAGCAGGGCGTTATTTAATTCAAATGACGGGTTTTCGGTGGTGGCCCCAATAAACGTCACCAACCCGGATTCCACATGCGGCAAAAACGCATCCTGCTGACTTTTATTAAAGCGATGCACCTCGTCAACAAACAAAATGGTGCGGCGATTGAGGTTCTGTCGATTCACCTGCGCCCGCTCAATGGCCTCGCGAATTTCTTTCACCCCCGACAAAACCGCCGACAGGGCGATAAAGTCAGACTCAAACGCATCCGCCATCAATCGCGCAATGGTGGTTTTGCCGACGCCGGGCGGCCCCCACAAAATCATCGAATGCGGCTTGCCGGATTGAAATGCAATTTGAAGTGGCATGCCCGCACCGGTCAAGTGTGACTGGCCGATCACGTCATTGAGTGTGCGTGGACGTAATCGTTCGGCAAGCGGAACGTGCTCAGCGTCGATTGGCGTGAGTGGGGATGAAGCCTGGCTGGCAGAAAATAGATCCGTCATGATAAATCAATGTTTGATCGGGGAACTTCCAATAACCTGAGTTGCTGTCGCCCCGGCATAGAGCCTGCCTAAAGCCGGGGCCGGGGTCCAATTTTTCTATGGATATCAGGGCATTACCGAACTTGGCTTCCCGCCTTTATCGAAGTGTATCCCTGTAGGACGCAGGAATGACAGGGGTTTTTAGAAGTTCCCATCGGGTAAAGTCGTTTAACGACGGGCGTCTGCAGGCAAAAATGCCACAAACACCGCTTCTGACGGTGTGTTTGATGGCGTCAAACCAAAGCCAATCAATTGGCTTTTTCACCGACCACATCCGCACCCTTGGGCGCGGTAAAGGTAAATTCCTTGGCATCAATTTTTGCGTTGCGCACCAATTTGCCGAGCACAATGCGCGTTTTATTTCCAAACGCATCAATCAATTCCATGATCTGCAAATCATTGTTGGCAAAACCCATACGAATCTTTTCAATACCCGCATCTTTTTGTTTGGGCTCGGCATTGACCCAATCCAATTGTTCGGATTGACCGCCCGCCACCAACGTAAACGCCGCTTCAACTTCGGCGCGTCCCGCCAGCAACGCCGCCGGCGTGGATGAAAACGCCGCATCCAATTTCCGAACCGTCACTTGATTCAGGTCCTGGTCATACAGCCAGACATTTTTGCCGTCACCCACAATAATCTGCGCCGGCTTTTCGTATACCCAGCGAAATTTGCCCGGCCGTTGAAACTGCAATACACCCTTGGATGCGGCCGACGTTTTGCCTTTGGCATCGGTCACACTTTGGGTGAAGTCGGCGCGCGCGGACTGGGTGGATTGTACAAAGCTGCGGAACTGTTCGATGGCACTGGCTGATTGCGCCGCCATCGGCATCACCATCATGCCGCTGATGACAATGTACACAAATAAAAGTCGAATATTCATCGCGCGTTTCTAAGGGTTAATTTGCCGAAGTGATCACGTGGCGGGGCCAACATACCAAAAACTTCTATTCGGCCCGATTGGGCACCAAAATCTCGCGATTGCCATTACCACCCATGGTCGAGACCAACCCGGCCTTTTCCATATCCTCGAGCAATCTGGCGGCGCGGTTGTAACCAATGCGTAAATGTCGCTGCACCAACGAAATGGAGGCGCGTTTGTTCTGCAAAACAATTTGCACCGCCTGATCGTACAACGGATCTTTTTCGGCTGCACCGGCGGCATCATTGCCATTTCCGCCCATGGCTTCCGACATCGATTCATCCGGCGCGTCCAAAATTCCCTCGATGTAGGCAGGCTCGCCTTGTGTTTTGAGTTGTTGCACCACTCGATGGACTTCGGCATCACTAACAAAGGCGCCGTGCACACGCTGCGGCATACCGGAACCGGGTGGCAAGTACAGCATATCACCCTGCCCCAGCAACGCCTCGGCACCCTGCTGGTCAAGAATGGTGCGTGAATCAATTTTCGACGAAACCTGAAACGCAACACGAGTCGGCACATTGGCCTTGATCAGACCGGTAATCACATCAACACTCGGCCGCTGGGTCGCCAACACCAAATGAATGCCGGATGCCCGCGCCTTTTGTGCGAGCCGCGCGATGAGTTCTTCGACCGTCTTGCCAACCACCATCATCATGTCGGCCAATTCATCAATCACCACCACAATCAACGGCAATGGTTCGAGAGGC
>JANPNU010000651.1:0-4284 GCA_031427615.1 Burkholderiales bacterium | reverse complement strand
TGGCGCAGACGGTGTCGCCGGTTGACGGTCGTGTGTCGGCCGACTTGTACGTGGACGGGATGGCGGTGAATCCAAAGATCTCATTCCTTGGCGCCATTCGTGACGTCGTGTATGACAGCCTGCCGCTGCCGGAGTTTCGCGCGCGCATGAACTACGCCGACCGAAAGGCCGTCGCGCATGCAGAAGTCCGTCGACCGGGTCAGGCGGCGAACGCAATCGCCGATGCCACGATTCCGGTGAATCTTGCGCTGAGCGCACGTCACCTGCTATATCGGCAATGGTGTCGTGTTGTCGCCTGAAGCGCTCCTTCAGGAAATTGATGAGCTGACGCTGGCGGGCGTCAATGTGGTCGAACGGTTGAGAATATCGGAGGCATGTCCGTTGATACTGCCGTATCACGTCGCGCTTGATCAGGCGCGCGAACTCAAAATGGGCGCAGAAAAAATCGGCACAACCGGCCGCGGCATTGGCCCTTGTTACGAGGATAAAGTTGCCAGACGCGCCATCCGGGTCAATGATTTGCGTTTCCCAGATCGTTTTAAATCGAAATTAATCGAGGTACTTGATTACCACAATTTTGTTTTAACAAAATATCTTGGCGCGGAAGCCGTCAGTTTTGAATCTGTCTATGAGCCGACCTTGGCGATGGCCGAACGGCTCAAGCCAATGATGTCCGATGTGTCGGCGGACTTACACCGCGCGATGGCCGATGGTGGACAGCTTTTGTTTGAAGGAGCGCAAGCCGCAATGTTGGATGTGGATCACGGAACCTATCCTTATGTCACCTCATCCTATTGTTTGGCTGGTCAGGCATCGGCGGGCGCAGGAGTCGGGCCGCAGGCGCTACATTTTGTTCTGGGTATCACCAAAGCGTACGCAACCAGAGTCGGATCGGGTCCGTTCCCAACCGAACTGGAAGATGAGGTGGGGCAGCGTTTGCGCGATCGCGGACACGAATATGGGTCGGTAACCGGGCGTCCGCGGCGTTGCGGCTGGTTTGACGCTGCAGCGTTAAAGCGTGCGGCGCAAATTAATGGATTATCCGGGCTGTGCGTCACCAAGCTCGATGTGTTGGATGGGCTGAAGGAACTAAAAATTTGTACCGGCTATAAGCTGGACGGCAAGGTTGTCGATATTCTTCCCTATGGTGCGGAATCGATCGAGAGCTGTGAGCCAATTTACGAAGTTCATCCGGGTTGGACCGACAGCACGTTGGGAATTCAACAGTTTGATCAATTGCCACTGGCTGCACGGTCGTACCTGCGCCGCATGGAGCAACTGGTGGGAATTCAGGTTTCGCTGGTTTCGACGGGGCCGGACCGCAATGAAACGATCGTATTGCATCATCCGTTTCACTAAATTTGTAAAGCCGTATCAATCAAATCTGGCCAAGTTGAAGGTGGGTGGTCGCAACAGCTATTGACGGCAGCGAATTTTTTAGGCCTACTGGCCAAATATTGCTAACGGGGATAAACGGTATACATGAAAAATACACTTGCAACCCCAATTGCCGGTCGTCGTGGAAGTCGCTCTAGTGGGCGTGTCGGCGAATTGTTGGTAAACGAAGGTGCCATTTCCGCCCAAGTGAGGGATGAGGCGCTTGCCACCAGTCTGGCCACTGGTAAGAGACTTGGCCAGGTGTTGGTTCACAGTGGTGCGATTAGTGAAAACCGGCTGGCCATGCTGTTGTCCAAGCAACTTGGCATTGCGTTTGTCAATCTCAGCCAATTTGACTTCCGCCCGGAGCTAATCAAATTGTTACCGGAGGCGACGGCACGACGCTGTCGGGCGGTGGTGCTGGATAGTCAGGGGACAGGTTTTTTGGTTGGTCTGGCCGACCCCGACGATATTATTGCGCTTGATGATGTTGAGCGGGTGCTTAAACAGCCTGTGACACCCGCAGCCTGTCTAGAAAGTCAAATTCTTGCCACAATTGATCGCTTCTACCGCCGAACCGATGAAATTTCCGGCCATGCGATGGCGTTGGGCAAAGATATCGACGACGCTGCGGACGCCGTTGAAACCGTAGCTGACACAAAAGAAGAAGCGCCAGTGGTGCGGTTATTGCAGTCCTTGCTGGAGGATGCGGTTCAGGTTCGTGCCTCCGATATTCATATTGAGCCACAAGAACGCACGCTGCAAATCCGGTTTCGAATTGATGGTGTGTTGCAGGCTCAGGCAGAAGCGGAGGTGCGCATTGCTGCCGCGCTGACGCAGCGCCTGAAACTCATGGCAAGTCTCGACATTGCTGAGCGACGGTTACCGATGGACGGGCGCTTCACTGTCAGGGCGCGTGATCGTGACATTGACGTTCGTATGTCGACCCTTCCCGGACAATACGGCGAGTCGATTGTGCTGCGTCTGCTGGATCAGTCCGGTGCGGTACGCAGCCTCGGCGCGATCGGAATGCCCGTAGATATGGTCACGCGACTGAAGGAAATTCTAAATTCGGGATCGGGAATGGTGCTGGTTACCGGCCCCACCGGTGCTGGTAAAACGACGACTTTATACGCCGCATTGTCTGAAATTAATTTGGCCACGCAAAAAATCATTACCGTTGAGGATCCGGTCGAATATCGTCTGCCGGGTATCGTGCAGGTACAGGTGAATGACAAAATAGAGCTGAATTTCGCACGGGTATTGCGGGCGACGTTACGCCAGGATCCGGACGTCGTGTTGGTGGGGGAGATGCGTGATGGTGAAACGGCTGAAATTGGCCTGCGCGCCGCACTGACGGGACATATGGTTTTGTCCACGTTGCACACGCGTGACGCACCGAGCGCGGTGTTTAGATTGCTGGATATGGGGGCACCAGCCTACATGGTTGCGACCTGTCTGCGCGCGGTGGTCGCCCAGCGATTGTGCAGGCTCAATTGCAAGAGTTGTGGCAGCGTCGTACATGCAACCGACCAAGAGCGCGCCTGGCTGCGATTAATCGGCGGCGACGAAGCGGCAAACACGCCTGTCCAGAAAGGAATCGGTTGCTCGCAATGTAGCGGGACGGGTTACCGGGATCGAACTGGGTTATACGAAATGTTCGTGATGGACGAATCGCTTGCGAAGGCGACAATTGACGGCAACGGTGCCACTTTCATGACTGCTGCCTATGCGCGCATGCGTGGACATACGTTGGCAGATCACGCATTCGCGCTGGTGCAACAAGGCCGCACGTCAGTCGCCGAAGCCATGCGTATAGCCACACCTGAGGACTGAGCGGAGTGCCCATTTATACCTATCGCGGTCGTGATGCCAATCAGGCAAGTGTGACCGGCACGATTGAAGCCGAATCGCAGTCTGCAGTGGTGCAACAACTGATTGCCAGTGGAGTGGTCGTGATTGACGTCACTGCCGCGCCAATTGCCAAAACGAATAACGTCGGCCCCACTTGGTGGGAGAAATTTGCCGCCAAGCCGGTGACCGATGATGATGTCATTCTGTTTTCCCGGCAAATGAACACATTGCAACGCACCGCAGTTCCGGTGTTTAAAGCGTTGTCCGGCCTGCAAGAGTCGACCGGAAGCCGGAGTTTTGCTGAAGTGCTCGCTGATATTCGGTCGAGCTTGGATCAGGGACGTGATTTATCCGCGGCCATGGCGCGTCATCCGGCAATTTTTTCCGCGTTTTACGTCGCGATGATCAAGGTTGGCGAGCTGAGTGGACGCTTGGCCGAGGTTTTTAACCGCCTGACCAAGCATTTGGAGTTTGAGAAGGCCGTGCGTGAGCAAATTCATGCGGCGCTGCGATACCCGACGTTTGTGCTGATTGCGGGTGCCATCGCCATTGTGGTGCTCAATATTTTTGTGATCCCGGTGTTTGTCGGTGTGTTTGCCGGAATGAATACCAAATTACCTTTGCTGACGCGGATACTGATCGGTTTTTCGAGCTGGATGGTGCGCTGGTGGCCGCTGTTAATTGCCGTTGGCATCGGTGGATGGTTTGCGCTGCGGTCGGTGCTGCGTTCGCCAGATGGACGTTTTTGGTGGGACCGCATCAAGTTGCACCTGCCGATCGTCGGCACCATTATTCTGCGCGGTACCCTCGCGCGTTTTTCCCGCAGTTTTTCGCTGGCGTCACAAAGCGGCATTCCTGTGCTTGACGCGCTGAGCTTGGTTGCGCGCACGGTCGACAACGCCTATTTTTCGCGCAAGGTTGAAGAAATGCGTAACGGCATCGAGCGTGGCGACAGTCTGCATCGCTGCGCAACCCTTTCGGGTGTGTTTACGCCGGTGGTGTTGCAAATGATCGCGGTGGGCGAGGAAACGGGTGAGATTGATTCGCTGTTGT
>JANPNU010000650.1:0-2482 GCA_031427615.1 Burkholderiales bacterium | reverse complement strand
GAAAGTGCGGTTGAGGCATTTTCTCATTTGGCAAAATTTCGCAAGCACCAGACAATGTTGCTGCAATCAGTACCGGCCTCGGTTTCCATGACCCTGGCAGATCTTGAAAAAGCGATTGCCACCGCGCAAGAAATTCGCCAGATGGTATTGTCGGAAAATCGCACCTTGTTGCGAGAAGCGGAGGCGAAAGCACTGCTTGCGGCGTTTCAGTTGCCGGTCATGATCGGTGAACTGGCCACGTCACGAGCGGCGGCCGAAGCCTCGGCCAAAAAAATGGGTTTTCCGGTGGTGCTCAAAATTGATTCCCCCGACATTACCCACAAGAGTGATGTCGGTGGTGTTCATTTGAATCTTGTCAACACCCGACAGGTTGGTGAGGCGTTTGACGCCATCATGGCTGCCATTTGTGATGTCGCACCGCAGGCGAAAGTCAACGGCGTCAACGTCCAACCCATGCTGAAATTTAACCACGCCCGTGAAGTATTGGTTGGTATTTCCCGCGACGCCACGTTTGGTTCGATCATTTCATTCGGCACGGGCGGTGTGGCCGTTGAAGTGGTGGCTGATACGGCCGTTGCCTTGCCGCCACTCAATGATGTGCTGGCCAAGGCACTAATTGATAAAACCGGTGTGGCAAAAATACTGGGTGCGTACCGCAGTATTCCAGCCGTCGACGAGGCGGCATTAATTGATGTTGTGGTGCGTGTGTCCACCATCGCCTGTGCTTTGCCGTGGTTGTTGGAAATGGATTTGAATCCGGTGTTGACGCATCCATCCGGCGCAGTCATCGCCGATGCACGAATTGTGATCGATGCAAACGCGCCTATGACGGATTCACGCTACCGACACATGGCCATCTTTCCATACCCGATTGAGTTGCAACAATCGTTGAAATTACGTGATGGGTCGCCCATCCATGTGCGTGCAATCCGTCCGGACGACGCCAATCGGGAACGTGCCTTTGTAGCCGCCATGTCCGACACTTCGCGTTATTACAGATTTTTTCATTCACTCACCTCTCTGTCTGATGAAATGATCGCGCGTTTTACCCAGCTCGACTACAGCCGTGAGATGGCGTTGATTGCACTGACCAGCGACGAATCGGAAATTGTTGGTGTGTCCCGTTATCATCCCAACGCCAACGGAGTCAGTGTGGAGTTTGCGATTGCGATTGCGGATCAGTGGCAACAAAAAGGCGTGGGTAGGTTGCTGATGGACAAACTGATTCACTGCGCGCGCGACGCCGGCTTTGTCAGCATTGAAGGATCCGTCTTGCAGGCCAATGTTGGCATGTTAAAACTGGTGGCCGCACTCGGGTTTCAAGCCGAGCAAAGTCCCGATGCGCGCAACGCGACCCGAGTGGTGCTGGCCCTTCAATAATCCCAGAAACCGCAGTTGACCGCGGGAAACTATCTGGAACACCACGTATTCATTGGTGTTTGCTGAATTCAAGAGGTTCACCTTTTGGGTGAGAGCGCTATGCGTGGGATGGCACGTTTTTGCGACTCCCTGGCGGTGTTGCTCCTCCTTGCAACGTGGAGGTTGCCGCGTCGCTGTTGCCAAATGAGGCCTAGTGTCATATTTCACGGGTCGGCCCCGCTCCGCTTAGCCTGAAGTTCCCCGCGAAATTTCAGCGCACTTTGCATGCCCAATTTGGTTTTTATTGAACAGGGGGCCTTTGCGCTCGATAGCAGGCCGCTGAACATGCGCTTTTCCGTTCTCTTGCCGTGCTCATTTTCCCACTACGGCCAGCTATGCCGTTCTCAGTCGAACGAAAAACACACGCCCCCATCGTCTCGGAAAGCCCTGCATGGCTTGCCGCTTCAGCGGGCGCGGCGCGTGCGCCACGAAACCTCCGCTTCACCTCATCGAACGCAACCCCGTGAAATATGCAGGCTAGCCAGAAAGCCGCAAAAACGCACACTCGCAACCGTCCAACTGCGGTTTTTAGGATAATAGAAAATTGCATGGAAACCTGAAACAAAAAAGGCAGCCTTGGCTGCCTTTTTTCTATTCGGATCGCCACAAATTGCACGACCCGTTCACCGTGATCGTTGAACGATCAAGATTCCTGTTCGAGGAAACTCTTCAAACGCTCAGAACGGCTAGGGTGACGCAGCTTGCGTAGGGCCTTGGCTTCAATCTGGCGAATACGTTCACGCGTCACGTCAAACTGTTTGCCGACTTCTTCCAGCGTGTGGTCACTCGTCATCTCGATGCCAAAACGCATACGCAGCACCTTGGCTTCGCGCGGTGTCAGCGAGTCGAGGATGTCCTTGACGACATCGCGCAAGCCGGCCTGCATCGCCGCATCGACGGGGGCCAGGTTGTTGGTGTCTTCGATGAAATCGCCGAGGTGCGAGTCGTCGTCGTCGCCGATCGGCGTTTCCATCGAGATCGGCTCCTTGGCGATCTTCATGATCTTGCGGATCTTGTCCTCGGGGACCAAACCAATGGAGCCTGCGTGCGAGGCTGTCACGCG
>JANPNU010000649.1:0-2723 GCA_031427615.1 Burkholderiales bacterium | reverse complement strand
TGATACGCATTGATGTCGCCTGAAATTTGGCAACCATTGCCTCAAATTCGGTGTACTTCTGCGCTTGTAATGCGTCCAGCGCCTTTGCCAAATTCGCGCCAACTGCATAAGGCGCTTCGTGCCAGATCACCATTGCCTTGTAGTCGGACTCGGCTCGGTCGATGGCCTGCAGTAAACCGTCCAGCACTTCTTCGCCGAGCGAATGCATTTTTGATTTGAACGACACAATCGCGATATCGTCAGCACCTTTGGCGGTCCACATGCGAACACCGTCGCCGTCAAAAATGGTCGTGCCGCGAGCTGATTTTTCGCCCAACAATAACTCGGGAAACATCTGCCGTTGATAAACCGCCAGTGATGAACGCGCCACAGTTTTTTGGGTTGCCGCCGAAAATGACCCATCGACCGTGTGAACACCGGTGCGACCGGCTTCCATCACCCAGGCTGGCAAGGGCTCTTGTGCCATCGCCTTGCCTGCGGCAATATCCTCGCCAATCCATTTGGCGATTTGCTGCCAGCCCGCGGCCTGCCAGGTTTCAAACGGCCCCCATCTTGTAGCCAAATCCCCAGCGAATGGCAAAATCAATGTCACGCGCGGACTCCGCGATGTCGCCCAATTGCACGGCGCAGTAGTGCCACAAATCACGGAAAATCGACCAAAGAAATTGTGCCTGTGGGTGTGCCGACGATCTGAGCGCCGCAACCTGCTCCGCCGGATTTTTGATCTTCAAAATGGCGGCGACTTCATCGGCCACTTTCCCTACGTTGGCAACGTAATCTGTCTTGGCAAGATCGAGCACCAAAATGTCCTTACCCTTCTTGGTGTAAAAACCACTCTTGGTTTTTTGGCCGAGCATGCCTTTTTCGATCATCACTCTCATATACGGCGGCACCGCATAGTATTGATGCCATGGATCATTCGGCAGACTGTCGTCCATGGTCTTAAACGTGTGTGCAAGTGTATCGAGCCCGACCACGTCGGCGGTGCGATAGGTGGCGCTTTTGGCGCGGCCAATGGCCGGACCGGTCAACGCATCGACTTCACCAAAGCCAAGTTTGAATTGCATGGTGTGATGCATCGTGGCCGCGATCGAAAAAACGCCGATGCGATTGGCAACAAAATTCGGTGTGTCTTTGGCACGCACCACACCTTTGCCCAGCGTGGTTGTCAAAAATGACTCGAGTTGATCGAGAATCGCCGCGTCCGTATTAGCGGTCGGGATGAGTTCGACCAACTTCATATAACGCGGCGGGTTAAAAAAATGGATCCCGCAAAAACGGTGCCGCAACGCCTCTGGAAACACCTTTGCCAATTCAGTAATCGACAGGCCGGAGGTATTGGACGCAAAAATAGACTTGTCAGAAATAAACGGGGCGACCTTTTCGTACAACGCTTTTTTCCAATCCATCCGTTCGGAGATGGCCTCGATAATGAGGTCACAACCTGCCAGCAATGGCAGATGCTCGTCATAGTTGGCCGCAGTAATTTGCGCCGACTTTGTTTTGACTGAAAACGGGTCGGGCGACATTTTTAGCATCGCCGCAATGGCCTTGGTCACCACGCCGTTTTTTGGACCTTCCCTGGCCGGCAAATCAAACAAAATAGTTTCAACGTTGGCGTTGGTCAAGTGCGCCGCAATTTGTGCGCCCATCACGCCCGCCCCCAATACAGCAACCTTACGAATATGCAACTGACTCATTTCTCTCTCCCGCTTATTCAAAAATAAAACTCTAAATTAGACGCGCTGTTTCAATGGAATTCGTCCGAAACAGCGCGCCGATAATCGACTTTCACTACTGGGGCTTCTAAAAACCCACAAATTTCGTCATTCCGGCCCTTCGACGGGCTCAGGATGAACCGGGCACTTGCCCGGGCCGGAATCCAGTCCTTTTGTATTTTCAATAACTGGTCCACCTCTGGATCCCGGCCTCGGCCGGGATGACGGGGTTATTAGAAGTTCCCTACTGGATCGGCAACGCCCTCGGCTTGCCATTTTCATCAATGGCCACATAGGTCAGCTGCGCCTCGGTGACCTTCACCACTTCGCAACCGAATCGATTACGCTGGGCATAAACTTCAACCTCAATACTGATCGAAGTTCGGCCGGTGTTGGTGACCTTGGCATAAAAACTGACCAGATCACCGACAAACACCGGCTCTTTAAACACAAACGAATTCACCGCCACGGTCACCACCCGCCCTTTGGCGCGCTCCGAGGCCGGCACACTCGCCGCCAAATCAACCTGGGCCATCACCCAGCCGCCAAAAATGGTTCCATTTGCATTGGTATCTGCCGGCATCGGGATCACCCGCATTGTCGGCATTCGATCAGCCGGTAGCGTGACAATGGCACAGTAGGCCGAGCCGTCGTTGTTCAATTTTGGCGTGTCCGCGCTCATAATATTTTCCGTTCAAGTTTCACAGATCGTGTCCTTTGTACATTTCGTCAATCGCACCGGCGTACTTTTTGACAATCTCGTTGCGCTTTAGCTTCATGGTTGGCGTCATCATGCCGCTGTCAATCGTCCATTTATCCTTGGCCACGGTAATTTTTCTGACCTGCGCATAACCCGGAAAATGCTTGATGTGTTTGGAAATACGTTGCAGCAATATTTTCTCCGCCTTGCAATCACTGCCAAATTGCGGATTGACCGCCGCCGCCTCAGCCACCGAAACCCATTCGTCATCGTTTAGCACCGCAAGACAGCCATGGCTAGGGAAA
>JANPNU010000648.1:0-2685 GCA_031427615.1 Burkholderiales bacterium | reverse complement strand
CCCGTGTAGCGAATTGTTTTACGACCACGGCGAACACATTGCCGGCGGTCCCCCCGGCTCGCCCGATGAAGACGGTGATCGTTACATCGAGATCTGGAATCTGGTGTTTATGCAGTACAACCGCGAAGTCAAAGACGGCCCGATGATTCCCCTGCCCAAGCCGTCGGCTGATACCGGCATGGGCTTGGAGCGTTTGTCGGCGGTGCTGCAACATGTGCACGCCAACTATGAAATTGATTTGTTTCAGACGCTGATCAAAGCCGGCATGCGCGAAACAGGTGAATTGGATATCACCAACCCAAGCTTGCGGGTGATTGCCGATCACATTCGCGCCTGTGGATTTTTGGTGTGTGACGGCGTGATTCCGGAAAATGCCGGACGCGGTTATGTGTTGCGCCGAATCGCCCGCCGCGCCATGCGCCACGGCTACAAGCTGGGGCAGAAAAAGCCGTTTTTTTACAAGTTGGTGGATGATCTGGCGTTGGTCATGGGCGATGCTTTTCCCGAAATTGTTGAACACAAAGAACGCGTGAAAGCGGTGTTGAAGCAGGAAGAAGAGCGGTTTGGTGAGACGCTTGAAAATGGCATGTCGATTCTGGCCGTCGCACTCGCAAAAGACGCCAAACATCTCGACGGCGAGACAGCCTTCAAACTCTATGACACGTTTGGGTTTCCGGTTGATTTAACCGCTGACATCGGCCGCGAACGCGGTTTTGAAGTGGATATGGAAGGATTTGATCGCGCCATGTCCGAGCAGCAAACGCGCTCGCGCTCGGCCGGCAAATTTAGCGCCAAAGAAAAACTCATTTATGAAGGCGTCAAAACGGCGTTTCGTGGTTACGAATCTTTGAGTGAATCTGCCCATGTGGTCGCGCTATATCGCGGCGGCGTGAAAGTTGAACGCTTGGCTGCGGACGAAGAAGGCGTAGTGGTGCTCGACCGCACACCGTTCTACGCCGAATCTGGCGGGCAGGTCGGTGATGTTGGCGAACTATCCAAGGCAGGCGTGTGTTTGACCCTGTTTGCAGTCGAGGACACGCAGAAAATTCAGGCCGATGTATTTGGTCATTATGGGCGCGTCAAAACCGGCGAACTGGCAGTGGGGGACACGATCGCGGCGCAGGTGGATCGGTCGATGCGGATGCGTACCCAACGCCACCACTCCGTCACCCATCTGATGCACAAAGCCTTGCGCGACGTGCTGGGCAGCCATGTGCAGCAAAAAGGCTCGTTGGTCGATGCCGACAAAACCCGTTTTGACTTTGCCCATAATGCACCGATGACCGCAGCCGAAATCGCTGCCGTCGAAGCCATGGTCAATGCCGAGATTTTGCGGAACGACTCCACCAGCGCCAAGGTGATGGCATTGGAAGCCGCCCAAAAAACCGGCGCAATGATGTTGTTCGGCGAAAAATACGGCGACGAAGTGCGGGTATTGGAAATTGGTTCATCAAAAGAGCTGTGCGGCGGCACCCACGTTGGCCGCAGTGGCGACATGGGTCTATTTAAAATAGTTTCCGAAGGTGGGGTTGCGGCGGGAGTGCGGCGGGTGGAAGCGGTGGCCGGTTCGGTCGCGTTTGAATATGTGCAGGCCCTCAATCGCAGTCTGGAAAATGCGGCGGCAATGTTGAAAGCACAACCATCGGAACTCGAAGCCAAAATTGGCCAGACTTTGCAGCATGTGAAGGAATTGGAAAAACAACTCGGTCAATTAAAGTCGAAGTTGGCCGCATCGGCTGGTGACGATTTGATTGGTCAGGCGCAGGACGTGAATGGCGTGAAGTTGCTGGTCGCCAAGTTGGAAGGTGTCGATGCCAAGAGCCTGCGCGAAACCATGGATCAGCTCAAAAACAAACTCAAGTCCGGCGTGATTGTATTGGCAGTGGTCGAAGGTGATAAGGTACAACTTGCCGCTGGTGTGACAGCTGATCTTATCGGGCGTTTCAAGGCCGGTGAACTCGTGAACCACGTCGCGCAGCAGGTTGGTGGCAAAGGTGGCGGCAAGCCGGATATGGCGATGGCGGGTGGCACCAATCCGGCCGGCCTCAGCGCGGCGCTTGATTCGGTTGCCGCCTGGATCGCGGCCAAATAAAGGACAACCATGACAACCGCACTCGATGTTGTAACGCTTAACCTCAAGCAGTCCCAAGCGGCGCTCGCCGCATTGATCGCCGCCCCCGCCACACTGGCAAACATTGCGGCGGCGGCGGAATTGATCGGCCTGTCATTTGAGAACGGTGGGCGGATTTTTTCTTGTGGCAACGGTGGCAGCATGTGCGATGCCATGCATTTTGCCGAAGAGTTGTCAGGCCGTTACCGCGACGATCGCAAGGCGTTACCGGCGGTGTCGATTAGCGACCCGTCGCATATTTCCTGTGTGGGCAACGATTACGGTTACGATTTTATTTTTTCGCGGTATCTCGAGGCCCACGCGAAAGCGGGCGACGTCTTGCTTGGCATTAGCACCAGCGGCAAAAGTGGCAATGTCATCAAGGCCGCCGAATACGCCCGTGCGCATGGCATTCACGTGGTGACATTGACCGGTAAACCGGACAGCGTACTCGGCAAATTGGCTGATGTGGATGTGATGACACCGGGCACCAGTGGTTTTGCGGACCGTGTGCAGGAATTACATATCAAGGTCATTCATATTTTGATTGAACTGATCGAACGGCGTTTTTTCCC
>JANPNU010000647.1:0-3139 GCA_031427615.1 Burkholderiales bacterium | reverse complement strand
CCGTGGTCTTTAAGCGCAAACAACAGAGATTCGGCGAGGTTCATGACCAGACAAAATTGATTAATCGTCCATCAATTCTCGGCGGATTGTGCAACGAAGTTTTGTTTTAGATCAAACATTAACAATCTTGCCGCATGGGCGCGGCATTAATACGGCGCGCCATTGACGGCAATACGATAGCTGCCTTGCATGAGCCGTTTCGAACCAATCCACAAAAACGCATGCGCAGATCCTGTCCGCGCCTGGGCTAGAATCGATCAAATAACTTCACACGATAAAAATTCAAATTCAAATGGCCGCCAACACCCACCTCACGCTGCTCGTTATCATCGTCGCCTATTTTCTGCTGCTGCTCGCCCTGGCGTTGGTAACAGGGCGGCGTGCCGACAATGACGCATTTTTTATTGGCAATCGCAAGTCGAACTGGTTGCTGGTCGCCTTTGGCATGGTCGGCACATCACTTTCGGGGGTCACGTTTATCAGTGTGCCGGGCACGGTTGGTGGCAACGGCTTTGGATATTTGCAGGTGGTGATTGGCAACTGGATCGGCTTTATGGCGATTGCCGCCATTTTGTTGCCGCTGTATTACCGCCTGCAGCTGACGTCAATTTACGATTATCTGGACCAGCGATTTGGTGTCGCCGCCCATAAAACCGGCGCGTTATTTTTTATTCTGTCGCGCACCCTCGGTGCCACCGCGCGACTGTATCTGGTGGTCAATGTGTTGCATATTCTGGTCGGGGCACCCGCCGGCATTCCGTTCTGGCTGACGACATTGGTTATTTTGCTGATGATCTGGCTTTATACCTTTCAGGGCGGCGTCAAAACCATTGTTTTTACCGACACCTTGCAAACAGCTTGTATGTTGGGCGGGCTGCTGATTTGTATATTGTTTTTGATGGATGCGCTTGGCCTGAACACCACTACCCTTGCCGCGAGCATTGACAACACCACCTACACCAAGGTTTGGAATACCGATGTGAACGCACCCGGGTTTTGGTTAAAACAGGTATTGGGCGGTGCCTTTATTGCCATTGCCATGACCGGATTGGATCAGGAAATGATGCAAAAAAATATCAGCGTGCCCAACCTGCGTGACTCACAAAAAAATATGGCGCTGTTTAGTTTGGTGCTGGTAATCGTCAATCTGCTGTTTTTATTATTGGGCGCATTGCTTTATTTGTTTGCCACGGCCAATCAGATCACCGCCACCGGGGACCAGATTTTTCCGACGGTGGTGATGCAGCATTTTCCGCAATGGGTGCAAATTATTTTTTTCATCGCGCTGATTTCTGCGCTGTTTCCCAGTGCCGACGGTGCCCTGACGGCATTAACCTCGTGTTTTTGTAACGACATACTCGGCTTCAAGAAACAGCTGGATTCAACCGAGGCAAGTCGCACCCGGATTCGGCACATCACGCACATTACGTTTGCGGTGGTGTTTTTTGCGATTGTTATGATTTTTAAATGGATGGACGACCGTTCGATCATCGACACCATCTTAAAACTTGCCGGTTACACATACGGTCCGTTGCTCGGATTGTTTGCCTTTGGCATGTTGACCAAACGCGCCCTGCCCAATGGCAGCGCGCTGGTGTGTGCCACCCTGGCCGCGCCGGTGATGTGTTATCTCATCCAGTGGGCGCTTTCCCAGAACCCGTCCGGCTTCCAAATCGGCATTGAACTGCTGATTTTGAATGGCACATTGACCTTTGGACTGTTGTGGCTAATTTCGACACAATCCGTTGAAAATTTAACCGACCAAAACCGCTCATTTCCAAGTGGCCTGTAGCATTTTTTCAACGCATTCCTAAACGCATAAATGCACAAATGCAAGCGTAATATCGACTTGCGTTTGATGTTGACGGTGCCGTTTAGGCACGCCGTCCGCCCGGTCTGCAACCCAATAAACAATACCAACAAATTTGGAGAATTCGAATGAATCAGCCGATGCCACAAAAATCTGATGCATTTATTAGACGTGCGATTACTGTTGCGGTCATGGTCGCGTTGTATGGTCCACCAGCTGTCGCCCAGAGTAGCGCCGACGGTAAGCATCGTGTTTTCCAGCGAAATCGGTCCTGAGGCGGGAACAGCGGGTTGTACCAATCGTGCAGTTTGCCCGGTGCGTGTCATTTTCGTTCGACTGACCACGGCATCGCCCGCCGTAGTTGGCAAATGAGCTCGGCAAGAGAACGGGAAAGCGCATGTTCAGCGGCCAGCTATCGAGCACAAAGGCCCCCTATTCAATAAAAACCAAATTAGACATGCAAAGTGCGCTGAAATTTCACCGGCAAGCCACTAAGCGGAGCGGGGCCGACCCGTGAAATATGCAGGCTAGCAACAATCAATTACATTTTTAAAGGCAACATGGACAGCATCACATTTGCAACATGATCACGGCATACCGCCAACAGTTATTGGCAGGATGGATATGAAGTGGGTGTCAACGCAGAGGCGTCACAGCGTCGGCAGGTCGCCATTCGCTGGGCATCGGCTGTTTTTTTTGCCGCCCTTGGCATGGCATTTGTCATCGCCATCGTGGCACGGACTGCCGCGTAAAAATCCGTGTTGCAACAGAGTCAGTCCGCACCTGATCGTGGCCATTTTAGTTGCGCATGGACTCTGCTGCCAGTATGGCGGCACGCACATCGGCGAGCGACACGGGTTCAAGCCGGTCGTCCAATTCCACAACGATCAGATAACCACGATCCAGACCATCTCGGGTGAATGCTTTAATGAGTGACAACTGATCACTGGATTGCATGCGGCCGTCGCCCGGAAGCCACGATTCGGTTGCGACCAGGCAACCCGCAGACGGTGTGCCGGGATAGAACGGTTTGCCCAGATAATAATTGGCATTAATGGTGGTGCCGTGTAGCAACATTTCATCACGACCAGCCCGTCCTGCCAAATATGCCTCCATGAAAGGCGTGTATTCGCGCCATGTTTCAGGCAAAAATGCCGCATAGTCCGCAGCTGTCCACGAGTTTTCCAATACATTCTCGTCAAAATGTTCGAACTCGGCACGGGTCGCCTCGATCGGCACTTTCGATTCAAGATAGGGCGTGGGCCCGATCCATTTGCTGGTGGCAGTACCCGCACCCACAATCGTAAACAACCCTTGCGGCGTATTGCC
>JANPNU010000646.1:0-2984 GCA_031427615.1 Burkholderiales bacterium | reverse complement strand
AAGTCACGCATGATGATGCCGGTCGCGGTATTTTTGCTGGCGTTTGCAATCCAGCCGTTGCCGGCGTTGGTTGGCGGCACAATCGGCGTGTTTGGTTATTTGTTTCAGGTCGCGCGTCCGCTGATTGTGGTTGCGTTCATTGTTTTTGGCGTGCGCTGGTGGTTGACGCGGCCAAAGCGCGCAAACGTGCCGACAAACGCCGCCTCGCCGCTCTTGTCATTACCAATCGTTGGAAAATTAATCGTGCGTCAAAACGTTCGCGACTTTTTGGAAAGTCTGGCGTTGATGCTCGAAGCCGGTATGTCGATGCTCGATGCGCTGCCGTTGGCGCTGGATACGATCGAGGTGCCAACTATCAAACGTGAATTTGCGCGCATCGCCCCGCGTGTTGCCGCTGGCGCTACGTTGTCACAGGCGCTGGCCGATTCGGCGTTTTTGGGTGATGCCGCCAGCAGCGAACGTGCTGTGGCGTTTATCAACACCGGTGAACAAAGTGGCACGTTGCCGGAAATGTTATTGCGGCATACTGCCATGGAGACCCATGCGATTAATGATTGGTATGAAATTGCTGCGACTTGGGCACCACGGGTCCTATATGGTTTGGTGATGTTGTGGATGGTGGTCAGTATTCTCTCCGGCCCCGGAATGATGACGCGTGTGCCGGTCGATTTGTAATTTTCGATTTTCTTACCTGGTTAAAAAATGTTGACAGGAATTGATCTTGCGCGTGATCCGGCTGCGGCCTCATATGTAAAAGACGAAGTGGTTAACGTCGTGTTCGCGACGACACCAGGAGAATTGATCAGCCGCGAAGGGCCCAATCATTATCAGAAATGGGACGCACTGATTGCCGCTGCCAATGGTGATCGTTGGAGTGTGTCGCGCGGTCGGTTTGACGCCAAATATCAAGCGGCGTTTCCGTGTAATTCCGGTACCAATGGGGCTTATCAGGCGCACCGAATGGTGGTGCTGGCCAAACAAATGGCCACACCATTTGATGTCGCGCGCACGGCTGGCGGCGACGTGTTGCATGGCCTGGCGGGGGATTGGCTGATGCAATATGCGCCGGGGGATTTTGGTGTGGTCGAAAATTCGCGTTTTCAGCGCGTGTATCGGCCAGCCTGATTTGATATTTTGAATTCGCGGCATGCATACACAAACACCTGATTTTTTGGTCATTGGTTTGGGTGCGATGGGCAGTGCCATCAGTTATCAGCTTGCCAAACAAGGCGCACAGGTGGTCGGCATCGATCAATTCACGCCGCCGCATACATTGGGTTCAACACACGGTGAATCGCGTATCACACGGCTGGCCATCGGCGAGGGTTTGCAATTCGTGCCACTTGCCATGCGTTCCCATCAGTTGTGGCGCGAGATTGAGCAACAGACTGGAGAGTCTTTGTTGCACACTTGTGGCGGCATCATCATCACGCCTGATGGTCAGGCGAATCATTTGCATGCGCAACGGGATTTTCTTGGTAACACTTTTACCGCAGCCCAGACATACGGCATTCCTCATGAGCGTTTGTGTGTGGATGAAATCGCGGCGCGTTATCCACAATTTGTCCTGACCGGCAATGAGGTTGGGTATTTTGAACCGACTGCGGGTTACCTCAAGCCGGAGGCATGTGTGCAGGCACAACTTGATCTGGCAAAACAATACGGCGCATCGTTGCGGGTTGGCGAGACGGTGCAAAGTATTGGTCACGTCGGCGGTCAAACGGTGGTTGAGACCGATTGTGGGCGTTATGCGGCCGGCACCACTATTGTTGCCGCCGGGGCGTGGGTGCCACGATTGTTGTCGGCGATTAGCGGCAAATTAACCGTGCGGCGTCAGGTATTGACGTGGTTTGAAATTGACGGCGCCATGTCGTATGCACCAATTGATTTTCCGGTATTTATCTGGTTGTGGGGTGCGGGGCCCAACGATGCGTTTTACGGTTTTCCGGAAATCGGCGCGGATGGCCGCGTCCGCGCAATCAAAGTGGCGGCCGAACAAAATGAAGTCGAAACAACGGCGGGCACGATCGATCGCAACGTGACACCGGCAGAAATTTCCGCGATGTTTGATTATCATGTGGCGGGAAAATTGCATGGGGTGACCGGACGCTGCATTAAATCGACAACCTGTTTATATACCAATGCGCCGGGGGCAAATTTTATGATTGATCGCTTGCCGGATGCCACCGATACGATCGTGGTGTCGGCGTGTTCCGGTCATGGGTTTAAACATTCGGCGGCCATCGGCGAAGCGGTTGCACAAATGGCGATGGAGAAATCCACGCCGGTGGAATTGCGTGCCTTTGCCATCCCCGTGACGCTGGCGGCGTCATAATGGGACTTGTCCCTTCACTCATGATTCTGCCGTGCTTAAATTTGATAACAGTTTTTTACGGGCCCTTCCGGGTGATCCGGAATTAAAAAATTTCACCCGTCAGGTCAGCGGGGTGATGTGGTCTGCCGTGCAGCCGACGGTGGTGAAGGCACCCAAGTTACTGATTTACTCGCGTGAAATGGCGACCACACTTGGTTTGGCTGACGCAGCCATGCACGTTATTGTTGATGCGTTGGCGGGCAATGCGATTTTGCAGGGGAGCGAGCCCTACGCCAGCGTTTATGGTGGTCACCAATTTGGCCACTGGGCCGGTCAACTCGGCGATGGCCGGGCTATTTATCTGGGCGAGGTGGTGACCGAGGCAGGGCGGCGCTGGGAGCTGCAACTCAAGGGGGCCGGGCCGACCCCCTATTCGCGTCGTGCCGATGGCCGTGCGGTGCTGCGTTCATCCATTCGGGAATTTTTGTGTAGTGAGGCCATGTTTCATCTCGGCATTCCAACGACGCGGGCGTTGAGTCTGGTCGCCACCGGTGACGACGTGGTGCGCGACATGTTTTACGATGGCCATGCTGAAGATGAGCCTGGCGCGATTGTTTGCCGGGTCGCAGCGTCGTTCACACGCTTTGGGCATTTTGAAATTTTGGCGGCG
>JANPNU010000645.1:0-4632 GCA_031427615.1 Burkholderiales bacterium | reverse complement strand
CAGCACCGCGCGCAACCCAGGGCTGACATTTAACGCCGCCTGCTCGCAAGTGCTGCGTGGTGTGTTAGGCACGTTTAACGGCGCGGATGCGCCCGGTGTGGTGACGCCGTTGTCGAATCTGGGCAAGATCAACACCAGCGGTTACGATTTGACCGTTTCCTACGTGTTGCCACTGAAAGATTTGGGGCTAAGTGCAAAGTTGGGTAGATTGGATCTCAGCCTTCAGGCAACTCAGGTTGAAAAATGGACTTTCCAGCCCACCCCAGCCGCTGTCAAACGTGATTGCCTGGGTTTTTACTCGGTCGCCTGCGGTGCACCATTGCCAAAGCGCAAGTTTAACCAGCGCACAGCATGGACCGTGAACGACTTTGTGTTTGCCTATAACTGGCGTTACCAGAGTGCTGTTACGGAAGAGCCGGGGGGCCAAGTGTTCCTGCCAGCCTATTCGGAAATCAAGGCGTATTCATACTTTGACCTGAGTGCAGTTTGGAAGGCAACAAAAAACGTTCGGATAAACCTGAGCGTCAATAACGTGACTGACAAGGCTCCGCCAAACGTGGGTAATACCATCAGCGGAACCGGTGTCAACAGCGGCAACACCTTCCCACAAAATTACGACGTAGTTGGTCGTTATTTCTCGGTCGGTGCCACGGTCAAGTTCTAAGTATCAATTTAGTTATTAAAAAAGGAGCCTTCTGGCTCCTTTTTTTTCGCCAAATTTTTCGTCTTTTTTCTCGCAAACTGGCATAGCTATGCCGACAATGGCCATTGGGTCCTCACTTTGCTGACAGGCATAAATTCAAATCATCGGTTGCTTTTCTTGTAGTTGAAGCCAACACGCAAGGCAAAGGGTCAATGCCAATTGCAATTGTTGTTGCGTTTCAGCAACAACTTATATAATCGCATAGTCACCCCACCCGCCCGCCGTTATCCTTACGATGTTTTCCATTTCGTGACCATTTCGTTTCAAATTTGCGACTTTTTGTTGGGATTTGTGGCGGGTGGTTGTTTCATTTGTTGGATCTATATCACGGAGGTTATGCAATGAAGTTAAAGCTAAGAATTCTTCCCGCGGCAGTCGCGGGTGCGCTTGCTGCAAGCATGTTTGGACCAGTATTTGCCCAACAGGCACCGGCAGCAGCCCAAAAAGTTGATCGTATCGAAGTAACGGGTACCCGTATTCCATCAGCAAACCTGGAGAGCAGCAGCCCGATCACCACTATTGACGCAGCTGCGATCAAAGTTGACGGCCTGCGTTCGGTTGAAAATTTGTTGAACAACCTGCCGCAGGTTTTTGCTGCGCAAGGTTCCAATATTTCCAACGGCGCAACCGGCACTGCAACAGTAAATTTGCGCGGTCTTGGCGCATCCCGCACCTTGGTATTGGTTAACGGTCGTCGTCTGCCACCTGGCAGCCCACGCACCTTTGCCGCCGACTTGAACCAAGTCCCGGCGCCATTGATCAGGCGTGTTGAAATCCTGACGGGTGGTGCCGGTGCCGTATACGGTTCCGACGCCGTTGCTGGTGTGGTCAACTTCATCATGAACGACAAGTTTGAAGGCGTTCAGGTTGAGTTCAACCACAGCTTCTACAACCATCAGCAAAATGATGACACCGGTGCCGCCGCCATGGTTCGTGCACGGTCCATTTCCAACACCGCCCAGTTCAAAATACCTGGCGATAAAAGCGCTGACGGCAAAATCAACGACCTCAACGTCTTGATGGGCGGTAACTTTGCCAATGGCAAAGGTAACGCCACCGCGTTTTTTAACTGGAAAAAAGAAGACGCGCTGCTCCAGTCCGAGCGTGACTTTAGCGCCTGCTCATTAGGCAATGCGACCAGCGCAACCGCTGCTACATTTAACGGTGTGGCATTCGGCCCGGGCTTCCGTTGCGGCGGCTCCAGCACCAGCTTCCCAGGTCGCTTTATTGTCGCTGCAGGCAATCGTACCGTCGCGGATGCCGCCGGCACCACCCGTCCTTGGGTTGCCGCCAATGATCAATACAACTTCGGTCCGCTGAACTATTTCCAGCGCCCATCGGAGCGGTACGGATTTAACGCAACGGCCAACTACGAAGTCACCAATTCGTCAAAAGTATATTCCGAGTTTTCATTCCACGATGACCGCACGGTTGCGCAGATTGCACCGAGCGGCTTGTTTGGGTTTGACGCGTCTGGTGCCAATGCCATTCGTTGTAACAACCCACTGCTTTCTGCTTCCTGGCGTAATGACTTGGGTTGCGTCGGCACAACCGGCACGGCAGAGGCCTTTATCCTCCGCCGCAACGTTGAAGGTGGTGGTCGTCAGGACGATCTTCGTCACACCTCATTCCGCATGGTATTGGGTATAAAGGGTGAGCTCGTTAAAAACTGGAACTACGACGTGTTTGCGCAAAGCGCAAAAGTTGTTTACCAAGAGACCTACAAAAACGACTTCTCGATTGCACGCTCAACCTTGGCAATGGACGCTGTCCGTGACGCGTCCGGAAACATTGTTTGTCGCTCCGGTGGCGGCTGCGTACCATACAACATTTGGTCGCTTGGCGGTGTTACCCCAGCTGCGCTTGCCTATTTGCAAACCCCAGGTTTCCAAAAAGGCTCGACTGAGCAAGAAGTACAGGGCGCAACGGTCAATTCCGATTTGAGCGACTATGGCTGGAAGATGCCAAGTGCCAAAAACGGCATTGGTGTGTCGTTTGGTGTTGAGCGTCGTGTTGACAAACTCACGCTTGATACCGACTCTGCGTTCTCAACCGGCGATTTGTTTGGCCAAGGCGGCCCGACCATCGGTTTGAGTGGCGGCTATACGGTAAAGGATATTTACGGTGAATTCCGCGCGCCGTTGATCGAAGGCAAACAGATGGCTGAATTGTTGAGCGTCAATGGTAGCGCGCGTCGCTCCGAATACAGCAACGGTCCAAAAACTACGTCTTATGGTTTGGGCATTGAGTATTCACCGGTTAAAGAAGTTCGCGGCCGTGGTAGCTATCAAAAAGCAGTTCGTGCGGCTAACGTCATCGATTTGTTTACTGCACAAGGCCTTGGCTTGTATGACTTGCCAGCTGACCCATGCGGCCCATCCCGCACCGCGACTCTGGCCCAGTGCCAACGCACCGGTGTAACCGCTGCAACTTATGGCACTGCGATATTGGATAGCCCAGCCGGTCAATACAACGCCTTGTTTGGTGGTAACTTGAACCTGAAACCGGAAGAATCCGAAAGCTACACCCTCGGTGCCGTGTTCCAGATTGGCCGCAATTTCACCGCCTCGGTTGATTATTTCCAAATCGAAGTCGATAAAGTGATTGGCAGTGTTCCAGCAGGCACCACGCTGGCACAGTGCCTGGCAACCGGATCGGCGCAATTCTGTAGCTTGATCACCCGCGACCGGTTCGGCACGTTATGGGCATTGCAAAGCGCACAGATTCAAGCCAACAACCAGAACTTGGGTGGCCTAAAAACCTCCGGGTTTGACTTCACGGCGGACTATGTGCACAAGTTGCCAGCATACGGATCGTTGAAGTTCAACTTCACCGGTACCCTGCTGAAAACCAACGAAACCGAACCGTTACCAGGCTTGGGCAAGTATGACTGCGTTGGTTATCATGGTGCCAATTGTGGCGTGCCTTCACCAGAATGGCGTCATAAGTTCCGCACAACATGGGAAACACCATGGAATGTGGACGTTGCAGCAACATGGCGTTACGTCGGTGCGGTTGATCAAGAGGGTGCCAGCAGCAATCCTCTGCTCGTCAACGCTGCGCTTAGATCTGCTGATCGCTCATTCGGTGAACGCAACTACTTTGACTTGGCCGCGACATGGGCTGTGACAAAGAAAATCACCTTGCGTGGTGGTGTCAACAACCTGTTTGATAAAGATCCTCCATTGAGTGGTCTGGTCGGTGCCGGCTCCGGTAACGGCAACACCTATCCTCAGGTTTATGATGCATTGGGTCGTCGCATCTTCCTGAACGCAACAATGAAGTTCTAAGCAAGCATCAATGCAACAAAAAACGGCGAGCTTCGGCTCGCCGTTTTCTTTTGGTGCGGCGAAAATTACCGCCCGGCACCTCAAATTCGGAAACGTCTATAGATCGAATCCGCTGCTGTCCTCGTTAAACGCGTTGACGCCGGCGGCCATGGCCGTCACCATTTCACGTTCAGCCTGACTCAGATGCGGATGCCAAATATCAAATATCAGCACGACGCGTAATTGGTCGCTGTTATTCCAAGCCTCATGCTCGATGGTGTCGTCAAACACCCAGGCGTTGCCCGGAATCCACTCGCGCACTTCATTGCCAACCCGAAATCCGCAGCCTTCGGGAACAATCAGCGGCACATGCGTGACTAGGCGCACGTTGGAGACCCCGGTGTGCGGTGGAATATGCGTTTTTGGTTTCAACAATGAAAACATCGCTGCCGGTGTTCGGCCCGGCTGTTGTGGCTGTGGCGCGCCAGCCAACAATGTCATTGTTTTTGGGCATTTTGCGGCATTGGCGAGCACCTGAGTGCCATTTTTCCAAAGGTGAAAAGCGCTCCAATTCGGTGAATTATTTAGTTGCGCCCATTGATTCAACGGAACGTCATCTGGATAGGTAATGTAAGGCACAAAGTCTTTGTCGTCGGCCAG
>JANPNU010000644.1:0-2826 GCA_031427615.1 Burkholderiales bacterium | reverse complement strand
GGCAACTTGCATGCGCAGTGAAAACTGCGCGCGCCGAAGATCGAGCAACTCTTTGTTAAGTTCTTCCGGGGATTTCGCCCGCATTTCTTTGGTGTTCATGGTCGATTTCCTTTCTTAACACAACATGCGATGCACAAACGTCGTCTTGATCGGCAATTTTTCCGCCGCCAATGCGAACGCTTCTCTTGCCAGATTTTCCTGCACGCCGTCCATCTCGTAGAGCACCTTACCCGGCTGAATTTCAGCCACGTAATACTCGGGCGAACCCTTACCGTTACCCATTCGGACCTCGGCAGGTTTTTTCGAAATTGGCTTGTCTGGGAATATCCGAATCCAGACGCGTCCACCGCGCTTGATATGACGAGTCATGGCGCGACGAGCCGCTTCAATTTGGCGCGCGGTCAAACGACCACGTCCAACGGCTTTCAGACCGAATTCACCGAACGAAACTTTGGCACCGGTTGTGGCAATACCTTTGTTCCGGCCTTTTTGTTCCTTGCGATATTTTCTTCTAGCTGGTTGCAGCATTTTTCGCTCCTGGGCGACCACGCGGTTTACGCGCTGGCTCGGCTTGTGGCTCCGGTGCGGCTACAGGAGTTTCGCCCTTTGCCAGCATGTTGCCTTTGTAAACGAGAACCTGAACACCGATTACACCGTAGGTTGTGTGTGCTTCTGAAAAACCCTGATCGATATCAGCGCGGAGGGTATGAAGAGGCACGCGACCCTCACGATACCATTCGGTACGTGCGATTTCAGCGCCATTCAAACGGCCGGACGAGGTAATTTTGATACCCTGAGCACCCAAACGCATGGCATTTTGCATCGCACGCTTCATGGCGCGACGGAACATCACACGTTTTTCCAGCTGGGCAGTGATGCCATCGGCGATCAATTGTGCGTCTGTTTCAGGCTTGCGAATTTCTTCGATATTGACGTGTACCGGCACACCCATCATCTTGGTCAGGCTAACGCGGAGATTTTCAATATCCTCGCCTTTTTTGCCAATAACCACACCAGGACGCGACGAAAAGATCGTGATCTTTGCGTTTTTAGCCGGGCGCTCGATAATGATTTTACTGACCGACGCGCTCGCCAATTTCTTTTTCAGATAGGTGCGAACCTTGATGTCTTCGAGCAGCATGATCGGGAAGTTTTTGCTATTGGCATACCACTTCGATGCGAAGTTCTTGGTAACAGCCAAACGAAAACCGGTTGGGGAAATTTTTTGTCCCATCGTGACTCCTTATTGCTTGCCGTCGCCGACAGTCACGAAAACGTGACATGTTGGCTTGACAATGCGATTACCACGGCCTTTTGCGCGCGCGGTAAAGCGCTTCAACACAGGTCCTTTTTCGACGATAATTTTGGCGACTTTTAACTCGTCAATATCAGCACCGTTATTGTGTTCGGCATTTGCAATCGCCGACTCCAATACCTTCTTGATAATGGTCGCACCCTTTTTAGGCGTGAAAGCAAGAATATTCAATGCTTGATCAACTTTTTTACCGCGGATCAGGTCAGCAACCAAGCGGCCCTTTTGTGCGGAGAGGCGTACGCCCCAAAGATTTGCAGATACGTTCATTTGGTGATCGCTCCTTATTTCTTGGCCGACGATGCGGCCTTCTTATCGGCCGGGTGGCCTTTGAAGGTGCGAGTCAACGCAAATTCACCAAGCTTATGGCCAACCATGTTTTCGCTGATGAACACCGGAATGTGCTGCTTCCCGTTGTGAATCGCAATGGTCAAACCAACAAAATCTGGCAAGACAGTAGATCGGCGTGACCAAGTCTTGATCGGTTTTCTATCTTTAATAGCAGCAGCCTTCTCGACTTTTGCCATCAGGTGGCCGTCAACAAACGGCCCTTTTTTAATGGAACGTGACATGTCGATTAACCTTTCCGACGATCGCGAACGATCATGTTCTGAGTACGCTTGTTTGTACGGGTTTTGAGGCCCTTGGTGGCTTGACCCCATGGAGTACGTGGGTGTCCGCCGCCGTTGGAACGACCACCGTGCGGGTGATCAACCGGGTTCATACAGATACCACGAACAGTAGGACGCCAGCCACGCCAACGATTTGCACCGGCCTTGCCGATGACGCGCAAGCCGTGTTCAGCGTTACCAACTTCACCAATGGTGGCGCGGCAATCAACGTGAACTTTGCGAATTTCGCCAGAGCGCATACGCAACTGAGCATAAAGGCCTTCACGCGCCAACAACTGCACAGACGCACCAGCGGAACGCGCCATTTGTGCGCCTTTGCCAGGCAGCATTTCGATGCAATGAATGGTTGAACCGACCGGAATATTGCGAATCGGCAGGCAGTTACCAACTTTGATCGGCGCATCTTGTCCAGACACAACTTGCTGGCCGATTTCAACACCCTTAGGCGCAATCATGTAACGACGTTCACCATCCGCATAACAAAGCAAAACAATGTTCGCGCTGCGATTCGGGTCGTATTCCAGACGCTCGACCTTGGCGGAAATTCCGTCCTTATCGTTACGCTTGAAATCAATGATCCGGTAATGTTGCTTGTGGCCGCCACCCTGATGACGCGTGGTAATGTGACCATGGTGGTTACGACCGGCATTTTTGGATTGCGGCTCGAGCAATGCTGCATGTGGCGCGCCTTTGTGCAAGGCTGAGTTCACCACTTTCAACATACTACGACGGCCAGGTGATGTCGGTTTTGTTTTTACGAGAGCCATTATGCCGCCCCTTCCGTAAATTGAATGTCGCCTTCACCCTTCAAGCAGACATACGCCTTCTTGACATGGTTGCGACGGCCTTCAAAACGTCCGTGACGTTTTGCTTTGCCTTTTT
>JANPNU010000643.1:0-9416 GCA_031427615.1 Burkholderiales bacterium | reverse complement strand
GCCGTGATATTGACCAACACACCGCGTGCGCCGGTGAGGTTGACGTCTTCGAGCAACGGCGAGGCGGCGGCGCGTTCGGCGGCAACCTGGGCACGATCCGCGCCGGTTGCGGTGGCCGAGCCCATCATCGCCACACCGTTCTCACTCATTACCGTGCGCACGTCGGCAAAATCGACGTTGACAAGGCCAGGGCAATTGATGATTTCGGCGATGCCCGCAACCGCACCGTGCAATACGTCATTGGCGGCTTTAAACCCGTCTTCAAACGTGGCGTCTTCACCCAACACTTCCATCAAGCGGTCATTCGGAATGATGATGAGTGAGTCAACGTGTTGTTTGAGCGCCTCGATACCCAGTTGTGCGGCCTTCATGCGCTTGCCTTCGAATGCAAACGGCTTGGTGACCACGGCAACGGTCAGCACACCCATCTCGCGTGCGACTTCGGCCACAATCGGTGCCGCGCCGGTGCCGGTCCCGCCGCCCATGCCTGCGGTGATGAACAACATGTCGGCACCCTGGATCATCTCGGCGATGCGTTCACGATCTTCGATGGCGGCGGCGCGTCCGACTTCCGGATTGGCACCGGCACCAAGACCGCGTGTGACAGTCGCACCAAGTTGCAACACGGTTTTGGACTGGTTGCGCCTTAATGCCTGGGCATCGGTGTTTGCGCAAATAAATTCAACCCCGGCGACCCCGTGGATGATCATGTGATCAACTGCATTGCCGCCGCAGCCTCCCACACCAATCACCTTGATGACCGCTTCCGGTTGGGCGTTATCAAGAATTTCTATCATGGTAAATCTCTCCTCTGCTGGTGGAACATCAAAAAAAATATTTTTGTTTCGCGTTAAGAGTTGTGTGTTGAACGTCGACCTTGACAAACTACCGGGTCGGTTTTTAACGCGCAACGCCAAACACGCAATGCTTAACCAATTGCTAAAAATTACCCTTAAACCAACTCGCCATTCGCTCAAATACATTTTTGAAATTGCCGGCGTGTAAGCGCACGTGGTCATCTCGTTTGCGTTGCTCCACACCGGTGAGCAATAATCCGACTGCAGTCGAAAAACGCGGGTTACGCACCACCTCGGCCAATCCACCCGAATAGGTCGGCACACCCAGCCGCACCGGCATATGGAAGACTTCTTCTCCCAACTCCACCATGCCGGCCATCGCTGCGCTGCCACCGGTCAACACAATGCCGCTCGACAACAATTCCTCAAAACCACTCGCACGCAGCTCGCGTTGAATCAACGAATACAATTCTTCGATGCGTGGCTCGATCACCTCGGCCAGGGTCTGGCGCGACATTTGCCGCGGGCCGCGATCACCCACACCCGGCACTTCGATCACATCATTCACACTGGCGATTTGCCGCAATGCGCAGCCATGCGCCATCTTGATGTCTTCGGCGTCCTTGGTTGGTGTTCGCAGGGCCATCGCGATGTCACTGGTGACTTGATCACCGGCAATCGGAATTACGGCTGTATGGCGAATCGCACCGCCGGTAAAAATTGCGATGTCAGTGGTGCCGCCACCAATATCAACCAGACAAACGCCCAGATCTTTTTCATCCGCAGACAACACAGCAATCGCCGAGGCCAATGGTTGCAACACCAAATCACGCGGCTCGAGTCCGCAGCGGCGCACACACTTCATGATGTTTTGTGCCGCACTGACCGCGCCGGTGACAATATGTACTTTCACTTCCAGCCGTACACCGCTCATCCCCACCGGCTCGCGCACGTCTTCCTGCCCGTCGACAATAAATTCCTGATTAAGGATGTGCAGAATCTGCTGATCCATCGGGATATTCACCGCACGCGCCGTTTCAATCACACGATCAACATCAAACTGGGTGACTTCACGATCTTTGATGGCGACCATGCCATGTGAATTAAAACTTTTGATATGTGAACCGGCGATGCCGGTAATCACATCGCGGATTTTGACGTCCGCCATTAATTCGGCCTCCTCCAGCGCACGCTGAATTCCCGCCACTGTTGCCTCGATATTCACAACCACGCCTTTTTTCAGACCGCGCGATGGATGCTGACCAATTCCCAGCACCTCAAGGCTGCCTTCTGCTGTTATTTCAGAAACAATCGCGACAATTTTTGAGGTGCCAATATCGAGGGCGACCAACAGATCCTTTGTTTCGCGATTCATGTTTTTTCCCATCATCTTAAATTCCTGATCCTGAATTAACTGGTGAGTTTCTTGCGTGCAAGTTTGTCCGCCGACTTGCCATTGGGCTTTGCGGTTTCGTCGCCACGAATGGCAAAGCCACCCTGATATCGCAAATCAACATCGGTATTGGCGCGCTGTAATCCGGCCACCTGCGGATAGGTTTTGATAAACCGCTGCAGACGACGTTCGCTTTCGATTCGACCGAGCGACAGTTGACTGCCGTTGTCCAGGGTTATTTGCCAGGCGCGTCGCGCGGTTAAAGTGAGTTTTGCCGGCGCGCGCGCAATCGTCCCAAGCGGCGCCAAAATTGCGGCATATTTTTCAAGCATCTCGGCCGCTGTCCCTTCCGGTCCACTGAACTGTGGCAACAAGGCTTTGCGCTCATCACTCATCGTGGCGCGAAACACTTCGCCGTAACTATTAACCAAGGTGCTTTGCAGATTTGCTTCTGGTTCATCAGCCGATGGTTTGGTGTCAATCATCGTGCCCCAAACTGCCGCCGGCTTATGTTCTTCAATGGCAACCACAATGGTTGATGGAAACTGGCGTCGCACATTGGCATCACGCACCCAGGCGATTTGTTTCATGCTGTCGTTAAGCGAAGTTAAATCAAGTTGCAACATTAATGCGCCGCGTGTTTGCAGCGCATCGGCCACTCGTTTCAAATTGTCGCCGTCAATTTCCATCAGCGGTACACCGGTTGCGCTGATAAACACAACTTGACGCACCGGTAACAACTGGGCCACCTTCGGCATCACGCCCAGCCCGAGCCACACCCCGCCTGCGGCCAATAACATAGCCAGCAGCGCTGCGCCCAGCACCACCAACCGTCGCGAGTGCAGCGGTACGGCAGCTCGTTGCGGCGATGCACTGCCGCGAGACGTTCGGGTTGGATGGGTTGAACGCGGGGTCGCCATTATTTGCCGAACCTCGCCAGTTCTAAAATACGCACACATAAATCCGGGTAACTCATGCCGACGGCACGCGCGGCCATTGGCACCAATGAGTGACCGGTCATGCCGGGCGAAGTATTCATCTCCAAAAATGAAAAACGGCCATCGGCACGCAACATGACGTCAGCGCGTCCCCAGTCGTCACAACCCAACACCGCAAAGGCATGCAACGTGACGCGGCGAATTTCTTGCTCAAGCGTATCGCCGATGCCAGACGGACAATGGTATTGGGTGTCGTCGGTAAAATATTTGTTCTGGTAATCGTAGTCACCCTCCGGCGCTTCGATGCGAATCAACGGCAGGGCTTCGTCACCTATCACGGTTGCCGCCAGTTCCTGCCCGGAAATAAATTCCTCAGCAATCACCAACGGATCCATGTCAAACGCCAACTGAAACGCCGCCGACAATTCGGCCGCCGAATGAACTTTCGTCACGCCAATTGATGAGCCTTCGCGAGCCGGCTTCACAATTAACGGCAAACCAAGATCACCAATCACGCTTGCAAAATCGGTCTGCGCGGTAAGCAGGTGATATTTAGGAGTCGGAATGCCCGACGCCAGCCAGACGAGTTTGGTGCGCCATTTGTCCATCGCCAATGCGCTCGCCATCAACCCGGAGCCGGTATAGGGAATGCCCATGGTCTCCAGCACACCTTGTACCGTGCCGTCTTCACCAAACCGGCCGTGCAACGCAATAAATACCCGTTCAAATTTTTGTTTAGGCAAATCAAACAATGACGTTACCGACGGATCAAAGGCGTGCGCATCCACACCTTTTTCGCGTAATGCTGCCAATACCCCGTTGCCGGACAACAGGGAAATTTCGCGTTCCGCGCTTGCGCCCCCCATCAGCACGGCAACCTTGCCAAATTTTTTAACGTCACTCACCACTTGCCATCTCCTCGCTTGGGCGGCGCGCTGCACGCTTCGGGGTCACACCCCCGCCTTGCGGGGCCCCTGCTCCGCCCGTCCGCGTTTGCCCACCCATCAGCACGGCAACCTTGCCAAATTTTTTAACGTCAACACTCACGCTGCAGCTCCAAAAATTTTTACTTCCTGAATCAGATCCACCCCGGTTTTTTCACGAACAGTGTTTTTCATGTGGTTGATGAGGCTTTCAATGTCTGCTGCACTGGCATTGCCAACATTGATAATGAAATTGGCGTGTTTGGGTGACACCTGTGCGCCGCCAATCGTAAAACCCTTCAAGCCACACGACTCAATCAGCCGCGCGGCAAAATCGCCCGGCGGATTGCGAAAGGTTGAACCGGCGTTGGGTTTATCGAGCGGCTGTGCGGCCATGCGTTTTGCCAGCAGTGCCTTGATTTCAGTCTGTGCGGAGTCCGCATCCCCGACACGGAAACGAAAACGTGCCGAGACAAAAAATTCCTCACCCGGTGCCTTCATGACCACATGCCGATAACCAATCTCAAAATCAGCCGCCGTGCGTGTGTGCAATTCACCGGCGCGATTCACGGTGACACAATCAACGACCTGCTCCCACGTCTGGGTGCCATAACAGCCCGCATTCATCGCCAGTGCGCCACCGACCGTACCCGGCACACCCGCTAGCCATGCGGCACCGGCGAGATTGTTTTTTGCGGCGTATTTCGCGACATGTGGTGAGGCTGCGCCCGCGCCGGCAATCACAATTAGTGTGTCGTTGGTGTCGAGTGTTATGCCGCCCAGCATCGGCGTGGTCAAAATCACCGTGCCGGCAAAACCACCGTCGCGAATCAACAGATTGCTGCCCAAGCCGACAAATAAGATTGGCTCATCAACTGGAATAGTCGGCAAAAACCCGCGCAAGTCATCGAGGTTCGCCGGCTTGAAAAATTTCGCCGCGGTACCACCGGCGCGCCATGAGACGTGACGGGACATCGGCTCATTTACCGATCGTGTGCCACGAATGTCTGTGTGCTCCGGCGTCAAAGAATGTTGTTCACTCATATTCATGTTGGTTTCATCATTCACCACCCGCCAGCAAACTGCCGGTGGCCAGCGCCGGGGCGACGCCACCAACCGAGCCGGCACCCATGGTGATCACCACATCCCCTGTCTGGACGTGGGCCCGAATGGCCTCGGGAATTTCGGCCGGGGTGGCTACAAAATGGGGTTCAATTTTTCCTGCAACCCGCATGGCGCGCATGAGTGCCCGTCCATCCGCCGCCACAATCGGTGGTTCACCGGCCGGATAAACGTCGGCCAGTACCACCACATCGGCTGTGGACATGACTTTTACAAAATCCTCGAACAAATCACGTGTCCGGGTATAGCGATGCGGCTGAAACGCCAATAAAATTCGGCGCCCCGGGAATGCGCCACGTGCGGCCGCCAACACCGCCGCCATCTCCGCCGGGTGGTGGCCGTAATCATCAATCAGCGTAAAGGTGCCGCCTTGGCAGGCAATTTCACCGTAGTGCTGAAAGCGTCGGCCAACGCCGCCAAATGTGGACAAGGCTTGTGCGATGATTTGATCGTCGATGCCAATTTCACGAGCGATGGCAATCACCGACAATGCGTTTAGGACGTTGTGGATTCCAGCCAGATTCAATTCACAATCCAAAACCTTTTTATCGCGGGCCGAAGTAGCTGTGAAGTGCATACGACCAGCCGCCGCCACCACATTGACTGCCCGCAGCTCGGCGTCCGGATGAAATCCATAGGTGCGCACCGGCTTGGTAATGAGCGGAATAATTTCACGAATGTTGAGGTCGTCGATACAAACAACGGCAAGCCCATAAAAAGGCAGATGCTCAAGGAATGCCACAAACGCCGATTTCAATTTTGCAAAATCGTATTCGTACGTTTCCATGTGGTCCTGGTCAATATTGGTGACCACGGCCATGATTGGTTGCAAATACAAAAACGATGCGTCAGATTCGTCGGCTTCGGCAACCAGATATTCACCGGCACCAAGTTTGGCGTTGCTGCCGATTGAATTTAAGCGGCCACCAATCACCACTGTTGGATCGAGACCGGCCTCGGCCAGAACATGGGAAATTAACGAAGTCGTGGTCGTTTTGCCGTGTGTTCCGGCAATGGCAATGCCCTGCTTGAAGCGCATCAGTTCTGCCAACATCATCGCGCGTGGCACCACCGGCACGTGCGCAGCCTTGGCTGCGACCACCTCGGGATTGTCCGCCTTGACCGCACTGGAAGTCACCACCACATCCGCACCGGCAATATTGCCGGCAGCGTGGCCCAACATCACGGTGGCACCGAGTGACTGTAATCGTTTAACGGCAGGGTTTGCGGACAGGTCTGAACCGCTCACGGCGTAACCAAGATTCAATAACACTTCGGCGATTCCGGACATACCGGATCCGCCAATGCCGATGAAATGGAGGCGTTTGACTTTATGTTTCACGCGACCCACCTGCGACAATCCGGCATTGGTGGCGGCACATCGTGTGCCAAGCCACCCACAAGCAATCGCATCGCGATTGCGTTCACGACCGCAATGAAATGGAGGCGGTTAACTTTATGTTTCATGCGCCCGCCAATTCCTGACAAACATTGGCACACGCAAGTGTGGCGTCCGGCTTACCCAACGAACGGGCAACGGTTGCCATGGCCAAGGCTTTTTCACGCGTCATCATGACAATTTTTTCCGCCAGCGCTGCGGCTGTCTCGGTTTTCTGGTCGACCAGAATGCCCGCACCTTGATCGGCTAGAAAACGGGCATTGGCCAATTGTTCTTCCGCAACAAACCATGGCAACGGAATCAAAATGCTCGCGACACCCGCTACGGCCAATTCAGCCACCGTGATGGCACCGGCGCGGCAGACAATCAAGTCACACCACTGATACATGGCGGCCATGTCGTCAATAAACGGCCGAATATCCGCGGCAACATTGGCGGCACGGTACGTCGCCACCAACTCGTCATAATTTTTTTCACCGGATTGATGGATCACGGCGGGTCGATTCGACACCGGCATCGTTGCCAAGGCTGCAACAATCAAATCACTCATGGTCTTGGCGCCCAAACTGCCGCCCACCACCAGCATACGCAACGGGCCAATTCGGGTTTGCATGCGTGTTGTCGGCGCCGGCAATTGTGTAATGTCATCCCGCACCGGCGTGCCCAACCATTCAACCTTCTGCGGAACAGGTAACAATCGTGCAACTTTGTTATGTGGCCTCTGCTGAAACGAATCGGGAAACCCGACCAATATACGATCGGCAATCAGCGCCAACACCCGGTTGGTTAGTCCTGCATGCGCGCCCGGCTCATGTACCACCAACGGCTTGCCGAGCAGCACCGCCATCATCCCGCCGGGAAAGGCGATATACCCACCCATCGAAATGATGACGTCAGGTTTGATTCGTTGTAACACTCGTAATGATTGCCAAAACGCCCGCAACAAATTGAATGGCAACAACAACCACGCTAATTTTCCCTTGCCGCGCACACCACTTATGGTGACCACTTCAATTGCGTAACCATGTTGACCGACCAATCGATGTTCCATGCCGTTTGGCGTCGCCAGCCAGACAATACAAAAACCCTTCTCCGCCAACACCTTCGCAATAGCGAGACCTGGATAAATGTGACCGCCGGTGCCGGCCGCCATGATGAGCGCTGTTTTCATGATCGGCGCAATCCCTTGGTGGTCGATCTGGCGCGATTTTCAAAATCGATCCGGAACAAAATCGCCGCAGCAACACAATTCATCAAAATGCCGGTGCCGCCAAACGACACAAACGGCAATGTCAAACCTTTGGTCGGCAGCAAACCCATGTTTACGCCCATATTGATGAACGCCTGCACCGACAACCAAACTGCAATTCCCTGCGCCACCAACGCCGCAAAATAATATTCGCGCATCATGGCTTCCCGTCCGACCATAAAGGCGCGATAGATCAACACCACGAACAATGTAATCACAACCGCAATACCAACAAAGCCCATTTCTTCGGCAATCACCGCCAAGACAAAATCAGTGTGCGCCTCGGGTAGATAGAACAGTTTTTCCACCGACGCACCCAGACCAACGCCAAACCACTCACCACGACCAAAGGCAATCAGCGAATGTGACAATTGATATCCCTTGCCGAAGGCATCGGCCCACGGATCCATGAAACCCAGAATGCGCTGCAAACGATAAGGTGAGGAAATAATCAACACCGAAAAGGCCACGCCAAGCAATACCAGCAGCCCGGCAAACACGCGCCAGTTCAACCCGCCCAAAAACAAAATCGCCATCGCGATGCTGGTGATGACCACCAACGCGCCAAAATCGGGCTGTCGCAACAACAATGCGCCCATAAACACCATGACCGAGAACATCGGCAGAAAACCCTTTTTGAAGTCGTCCATAAACGCCGCCTTGCGCACCGTATAGTCGGCGGCGTAAATGACGGTTAACAACTTCATGAGTTCAGAGGGCTGCATGGTCATCAGGCCCAGCGGTATCCAGCGCCGTGAACCATTCACCTCACGCCCAATACCCGGAATCAATACCAACACCAGCAGCAGTCCACCGGCCATAAACAGAAACGGCGCGGCCCGCTGCCAAAGCGCCATCGGCACCTGGAAAACAAGCACGGCGGCACCGGCCCCGACCAACAAGTAAATCGCATGGCGCGTCATGTAATAGGTGGCGCGATTAAACGATGACTTCTCCGCTTCGGAGATGGCAATCGAGGCGGAATAAACCATGACCAAACCAATCGCCAGCAACAGCACCGCACACCAGAACATTACCAAATCAACCGGCGCGCGCGCACCGCTGGACCGTGAGCCGGCGGCAGATTGGAACAACTGACCACGCAAGTTGTTAATCATGCGATGCTCGGTTCGCGCGTTTTAACCCCGCCACACAGGCGGCAAACACCTCACCACGGTGATGGTAGTTTTGGAACATATCAAAACTGGCGCTGGCTGGCGACAACAACACAACATCACCTGAAGATGCCCGTGAATAGGCGAGTTTGACTGCCTCATCCATGGAGGCGGCGTGCAAACAATCCACCCGCGACGAGGTGATCGCCGACTCAATACTGCAGGCGTCCTTGCCAATCAACACCACCGCTTTGGCATGGCGGCGAATCGGCTCGGCCAAAGGAGAAAAATCCTGTAGTTTGCCTTCGCCACCAGCAATCAAAATAGTCGGCGCGGTCATCCCACTCAATGCCGCAACGGTGGCACCAACATTGGTTCCTTTTGAATCATCCAGAAATGTCACACCATTGATCACATACACCCACTGACTGCGGTGCGGCAAGCCGGAGAACGTGCGTAGTCCGTCGGCGGCCTTGCCGA
>JANPNU010000642.1:0-2877 GCA_031427615.1 Burkholderiales bacterium | reverse complement strand
TGCTGATTCGCAGGACAGTGTTCGAGAGCATAGGAGGTTTCGACGAAACCATCGCCGTGGGATACGGGGATGTAGACCTTTGCCTGCGGGCCGGCAATCAGGGCTACCGAACCTTGTTCTGCGCGCATGCCATCTTGCTGCACCACGAGTCGTATACCCGCGGCCACAGCCAGGAGGACCCGCATCCCGAAGACAGCGAGCGCTTCCTCGCGAAGTGGCAAGCACTGTTCGCGACAGGCGATCCCTATTTCAACCCCAACCTGTCGCCGCATAGCCCGAACTGGCAAGTGGCGGACCCGCTGGAACTTAAACTGAATATCCGGCGGCGGACCTTCAGACGGGAGCCGGGGTGACGTTAAGTAAACATGACTTCTATGTGAATTCAATCCCGGTAGCCGGGATCTGAAAACATACTGGGCACACTAGTAAATTTTGTAAAACATGAACCAAAATTCAAAAACCACTTTCCTTTCACAACAGTGGCAACAATGGATTCGGGAAAACCTGGCGCGTGGCTGCACCGAGGATTCGATGATTGATGTCATGGATCAGCAGAACTTTGACCGGGCTGCGGCTGCAGGTTTCATTCGCCAAATAGCCATTGCTGGCTCGATGCCGGCGATGGCAGCGCAGGCATCGGCCGTAATAGCTGCGAGGGACGGCACCTATGTGTATGAAACGCCGCGCTTGCCGCAGTCGGGAAACATCATCAAGACGCATGATCGTGATGTGCGCGTGAGTTTTCGCATGGCGCAGCCTGTGGTGGCGGTGTTCGACAACATACTCTCGCCAGAAGAGTGCGACGAACTGATACGCCTCTCAAGCATCAAGCTTAAACGCTCCACGATTGTTGACCCCAAGACCGGACAGGAAGAAGTTATCGAAGAACGCAACAGCTACGGCACGTTTTTTTCAATCAACGAAAACGAGTTCATCATCAACCTGGAACGACGTATCAGCGCGGTCATGAACCTGCCGGTCGAGAACGGCGAAGGCCTGCAAATCCTCAACTACAAGGTGGGCGGTGAATACAAACCCCACTTTGACTACTTTCCCCCGGGCGATCCGGGCAGTGCGGTGCACTTGGCCAAAGGTGGCCAACGTGTCAGCACTCTTGTCATATATTTGAATGATGTGAAAGAGGCTGGTGAAACCATCTTCCCCGACATTGGGCTATCCGTCACGCCCAAGAAGGGGGCTGCGGTCTATTTTGAATACTGCAACAGTCAAAACCAGGTTGATCGGTTGACCCTGCACGCTGGAACGCCTGTGGTTGCTGGAGAGAAATGGATAGCCACCAAATGGATGCGCCAGCGACGGTACGGGTAGATTGTCTCCGCAATTAGCGCAACGATTCCTCCGATGACGTCAATTGTTGGTTGTTTTGGTTGAGCTGGGGGAAATCCTTAAAAACATCCCTGACCAGTCCAGAGCTCAACAAATACCCAACAAAAGCAAAATCAATGATGACTACGAGCATCCCATCCGGGAAATCCCAAGAGTTGGGGTCGGTCATTACCTCTCTGTTCATGTAGGTAAATACTGCGATGCCAGCAACATAGGAAGATATCAGCAGCCAGCGGCCATGCATCCAGACCCAGCGCATGCCACGCTGCCGGCGTTCAATTGCATCGTGGTCGCGTTGATAAGCGCGCTAAAATGGTTCTTTCGGCGTGAGCGTGTATCCGCCAAACCTAATTTATTTCTCATGAGTTATCACTGCTGTCCGGTTAAATTGAAAATCGCCGATTTTGGCGACGTAACCCATTGATCCATAAGGACCGTGAAACGATGAATGAATTCAAATCGACGCCATCCATGATCACCTCGAATCCCGCACCAGCACAGGCGTTCAGCGGTTCGAACACTCATTTAACCGGACAGCAGTGATGAGTTATGCGTGCTTATCGGGTTGTCTCCCAAACCCACTAGATGTAGTGAGTCATGATTTTTTGGCATAAAGCTCGGCATAGGTTGGCGCGGTGACATCACCTGCAATGCCAAGCAGGGAGCGGAAGGCGTTGAAAGGGTAGAAGCGGCGGTTGAAGCGAAACGTGAATTCATTGAGATAGGCTTGCAGGTGTTGCTCGCTGACACCGTGATGGATACCTCGTAGCCATGTTTTGAGATTGGAGAACACAAGGTGAATGATGGGCGGGAAAGTTTCGGCGACCTGCATATCGCCCCGTTCCGGAACGGTGGTGTGGAGATAGTTGCGCTTGGCAAGTCCGGCGTAGCCGCTCCAGTCGTCTGTGATAATGCTGGTACCCGGTGCAACAGCGTTTTCGATGAATCCGCACAAAGACTTGGCGCTTCGATCAGGCACCACGGCGAGCCTGACACGACCGGCGTATCGCCCGGTCTTTCGTTTATTGAGGCTGCTCGCATGCTTGCGTTGACGGACTTCGACGGCACATGCCACGATAACCATATCGTGGACGCCGCGCCCTTTTCCGCGCGTACGTCCGCCCACGTAGGTTTCATCGGCCTCGACGACTTCTTCTGGATTACCGCCAATCCTGTCCTGATCCGGTCGCACCATGCCGGCTCGCAGCTTGTGAAGAATCTGGAAGGCCGTCTCGTAGCAAGACAATCCGAGTTGCCGCTGGAACTGAACAGCCGATATGCCGGGTGTCTGACTGGTAACCAAATACGCCGCCCAGAACCAAACCGAGAACGGCGTGTGTGTGCGCTCCATGACGATGCCAGCGGTGAGGCTCGTGTCGCGGTTGCAATGGCGACACCGGAGAACGCCGGGTCGATTGGCAAAGCGGTACGGCTCACCAAGTGAGCCGCAGTGGCCACAGATGAATCCATCACTCCATCTGGCGCGCTCAAGGTAGGCTGCACACGCCGTTTCATCAGGAAACAGCCTCT
>JANPNU010000641.1:0-1590 GCA_031427615.1 Burkholderiales bacterium | reverse complement strand
CCTCGACCATGCCGAGATCAGTCATGACGTCCTGCAACGATGTGTGGGTGACATTAACCGCCCGGGTCGCGCCCATTTTCATCGCCAGTCCGAGCCGGTAGTCGTTGACGTCTGTCACCACCACATGGCGCGCACCAACGTGGCGGGCAATGGCGACTGCCATGATGCCAATCGGGCCGGCACCGGTAATCAGAACATCTTCACCAACCAAATTAAACGACAACGCGGTATGGGTGGCATTGCCATAGGGATCAAAAATAGCGGCCAGGTCATCGCTGATTGAATCAGGAATCTTGAACGCATTAAATGCAGGGATCACCAAAAATTCGGCAAATGCACCTTCACGATTCACACCCACGCCGATGGTATTGCGACACAGGTGGCGCCGACCGGCGCGACAATTGCGGCAGTGTCCGCAGGTGATGTGGCCCTCGCCTGACACCCGGTCGCCGATGGCAAAGCCACGCACCTCGGCACCCATTTCAACAATATGACCGACGTATTCGTGGCCAACATGCATTGGCACCGGAATAGTCTTCTGCGCCCATTCATCCCATTTCCAGATATGAATATCGGTACCGCAAATTGCGGTTTTTTTGATTTTAATCAGCACATCATTATGACCCACCTCCGGTTTTTTTACCGTGGTCATGGTCAATCCGGGTGCGCGTTGCAACTTGGCCAAAGCTCTCATGATGCTGATCCTTTTATCCTGTTCGACGTTGGCATAACGATACGATTATGAAATCACGCCCAGGTTCCGACCGACTTTGGCAAACGCCGCCACCGCGCGATTAATGTCGGCCGTCGTGTGCGCCGCAGACATTTGGGTGCGAATCCGCGCCCGACCTTTGGGCACGACCGGAAAACTGAAGCCAATCACGTAGATGCCCTCGGTGAGCAAGCCATCCGCCATTTGGGTGGCCAGCGTCGCATCACCCAGCATGACCGGCACAATCGGATGACTGCCCGGCACCAAGTCGAAGCCAAGCGCGCCCATTTCCCGGCGAAATAGCGCGCCATTGTCATTCACGCGCTGCCGCAGATTGGCCCCTTCGTCAGACTGCAATAACTTCAACACGGCCAAGGAGGCGGCAACAATGGTTGGTGCCAGCGAATTGGAAAACAAATAGGGACGGGATCGTTGCCGCAATAAATCAACCACAGATTGATGTGCCGCGGTATAACCACCTGACGCGCCACCCAGCGCTTTGCCGAGGGTGCCGGTGTAAATATCAACACGCTCGGTGACACCACAAAACTCCGGCGTGCCACGGCCATTTGCGCCGATAAATCCGACCGCGTGTGAATCATCGACCATAACAATCGCGTGATATTTGTCGGCAAGATCACAAATCCCCGGCAAATTGGCAATGATGCCGTCCATGGAAAAAACCCCGTCGGTGGCGATCAACTTAAATCGCGCACCGGCTGCATCTGCCGCCTGTAGCTGCGCCTCCAGATCCACCATGTCATTGTTTCGATATCGAAACCGCTTTGCTTTGCACAATCGCACGCCGTCGATGATGCTGGCATGATTGAGTTCGTCACTGATGACGGCATCTTCCTCGCCGAGCAGGGTTTCAAACA
>JANPNU010000640.1:0-3762 GCA_031427615.1 Burkholderiales bacterium | reverse complement strand
CGACAGGCTGCTAGGTGCGCCCGGTGCCAGCTGCCTGGCTAAACGCATCAACGGCCGCCTTTGCCTGCAAATAAGCCGCATCGGTCAGAGAGACAGATTTGGCAGCGTGCATACGGGTCAAGTGGTTTGATGCGGCTGCTGATGGTGAAACACCCTCAGCCACCAGACCTACCAACAATCGGTCAAAACGCTGCTGATCATTACACAGCACCACCATGTCGCATCCTGCCGTCAGCGCGGCCATGCCCCGTGCCGTGTCACCGCCGACCACGGACGCGCCCTCCATGGTCAGATCATCGGAAAAAATCACGCCGTCAAAGCCAAGATCTTTTCGTAGAATTTGTTTGAGCCAATGGGACGAAAAACCCGCCGGCTTGGGGTCTACTTTTTCAAAAATAATATGCGCGGGCATCACCGCATCGTACTGTTTGGCGAGTAGTTGAAACGGTCGCATGTCGTCCGCCGTAATCGCCGCCAATGTGCGATCATCGCGCGGCACTTCATGATGTGAATCGGCACGCACAAATCCGTGCCCGGGAAAATGTTTGGCGCACGACGCCACACCCACCGCCCGCATTCCGGCGACCACCGCCCCTGCCAGCGCGGCCACCACCGCTGGATCGCGCCCAAACGAACGCGCACCAATTACGGTCGATTCGCCCCAATCCAGATCAAGTACCGGTGCGAATGAAAAGTCGAGCCCGTGGGCCACCATCTCGGTGCCAATCACAACGCCAACATCGTGGGCCAATTTGCAGGCATCGAGTTGGTCGATTTGATATCGTTCGCCCAGTGCGCGCATCGGCGGAATAATGGTGAAGCCATCACGAAAACGTTGCACGCGTCCACCTTCATGATCAACCACAATCATCAAATGTGGCGTACGCAGCGCATGAATCGACGCGGTCAATCGTTTGAGTTGCTGCGGATTTTCATAGTTGCGTGCAAACAAAATCACGCCGCCCACCAGCGGGTGCATCAGTCTGTTTTGATCGTCGGCCGTTAATTCAAGTCCGGCTACGTCCCCCATTACCGGGCCCAATAACATATTGGTAGTCATTTCTTCTCCAAAATTACAAATGCAAGCACGTGATCAGCCTCATCGGAAATCGACACGTGGCTTGCGCCGATATTTTCAACGGCAAGTTTTTTTTGCAGGGCATCACTAAACTCGAGCAACGGCCCGCCGTTTTGATTGTGACCGACCGCCACATCCTGCCAGCCAACCGCACCACCCATGCCAGTGCCAAATGCCTTGGAAAATGCTTCTTTAACGGCAAAACGCTTGGCGACGAATCGTGCGGTTACTTCCACCAGCATATGCGTTTGATTTGCCGATAACATTGCCGCCTCGGCGCGCTCCGTCACTGTCAGAATGCGCTGCAAAAAACGCTCACCATTTGTCCCGAGTGCTTTCTCAATACGATTAACCGCAACCAAATCGCTGCCAATGCCATAAATCATGCCGCGTTCGCAATCGCCTGTTGGTAAAGGTTGATGGTTTTTGCCAAACCAAATTCGAGTGCATCGGCGATCAAGGCATGGCCAATGGAAACTTCCAGCACACCCGGCACCATCCGCAAAAACTGTATCAGGTTTTTGGCATTCAAATCATGGCCGGCGTTGATGCCCAACCCCAGTTGGGTCGCGGCATGCGCCGTTTCAACATAACGTGCAAGGGTGGTCTCCCCTTCATCACGACCAAAATTTTCCGCGTACGGTTCGGTGTATAACTCAACCCGGTCTGCGCCCAGCGCATGCGCCAGTTGCATAACGTCTGGCACAGGATCCATAAACAGGCTGGACCGGACACGTAATGACTTGAGCTCGTCAAGAATCGGCCGCAGGCGCGCCCCGTCTTTGGCCAAATCCCAACCGCGATCCGACGTGAATTGCCCCGACTCATCCGGCACCAGGGTGCACTGGTGCGGTCGGACGTCGCGAACAAACGCCATCAGGTTGTGAAACGGATTACCTTCAATGTTGAATTCACGATCTGGCCATGCCCGCATTAACGATGCCAGCGCATCCACATCGTCGGCACGGACGTGACGGCCATCCGGCCGTGGATGCACGGTAATGCCGTCCGCACCGGCCACCAGCGCGATTTCCGCAAACTTGATGACATCGGGAATGCCAATACTGCGGGTATTTCGCAGCAGGGCAATTTTATTCAGGTTTACACTGAGTTTGGTCATGCGATTATTTTACGGGACAACGGTTGTGGACTCGCCAGCATAACATTTGGCCATGATTCTAATCTCGTTTACGGGCGGGCGATTTGGCGACAAATAACTCTAAATGCGTCGCCAACACTCAGTGTTTCTATTTTAAATCGCGAATCAGCTGGCGCGTATGCAACGCCTTGTCACCAAGATGATGCTTGATCACACGGCGCATGAGTTGTTTGGCCTGGCTGAGTATCAGTGGGTCAGCGGCATCCCACGCGGCATCGGGGAGTCCATCACGCAATGCATGCAATGTTTTGCCGCTCAATTTAACCGGATCGATATAACGATCGCCCTGACGCGGATCATTCGATGTCAGACGAATCGGTCCGTGATCGATCACATAAAAATACTGCGCCTCGGCGACAATCGCCGCATCAGAGTCAGCCTCGTGCGCCAACGTCAACGCATACCCCAGTTCTGCCAATAATGTCAGCTCAAAGCGCCGTAATATGGTTTCAATTTTGCGCCCGCCCGTCGTTTTGTCGTGGTTTGCCAGTGCCGCCACCGCGCCATGATAGGCATCAAACAACAAATCGTGCGGATCATCCTTAACCGCAAGCTTTAACAATAATTCGTTGGCGTAAAACGCCGCCATTAATGCGTCACTTCGTAATTGCGGAAATATTTGCTCGTGCTCGGATGCCTTGAGGGTTTTTAACTCGGCGCGGCCAAACCAATCGAGTGTGACCGGTTGAAACGGATTCAACGCATATTTGCCGGTGCCGCCGCGTTTTGCACCCTTTGCGACCATGGCCACCCGTCCATGGGAGCGGGTAAAAGTCTCTAGAATTAAACTGGTTTCTTTGTATGGATAACTGTGCAGCACAAATCCACTACTGTGATGGCTGGTCGAATTTCTCATCAACAAAAACCCCGCACGACGTTACTGATAACCGTACTGTTTCACCATTGCCTCGTCGTCTGCCCAACCTTTTTTGACGCGCACCCACAATTCCAGGTAAACCTTGTTGCCAAAGGTGGCTTCCATTTCCTTGCGGGCGTCAGTGCCGATGCGTTTCAGACGTTCGCCTTTTTCACCAATGATGATCGCTTTTTGGCTTTGTTTTTCGACAACAATGGTGGCATGAATACGCCGCATGGTTCCCTCGACGGCAAACTGTTCAACCACCACGTTGACGCTGTATGGCAATTCGTCGCCCAACTGGCGAAAAACTTTTTCGCGAATGAATTCCGCCGCCATAAATCGCTCTGATTTATCGGTTAATTCCTCAGCCGAATAGATAGCAGGCTGTTCCGGCAGGTGTGGGCGAATGGCGCGTTTGAGTTCAACCAGTGTTGCGGCTTTTTTGACGCTCAACGGCACCACCGCGGCAAATGCGTAACGATCCTGCATTTCGGCCAAAAACGGCAGCAGTCGGCCTTTTTCCTTTTCGCGATCGATTTTCGTCACCGCCAAAATAACCTTTGTTCCCTCAGGTAACGATTTTAAAACCGCCACGTCTGCATCCGTATATCGCATTGCTTCGACCGCAAATACCACCACGTCCGCGTCATTGGCAGTACTCGCGAC
>JANPNU010000639.1:0-2066 GCA_031427615.1 Burkholderiales bacterium | reverse complement strand
GCCAATGAAGCTAGGGCGAGACACCTTATTCTCGACTACTCAAACACCTCAGACCCTCCCGTCCAGAGTAATGAATAACAATCAGCTGCAACCGGCACCCGCGATGTGCTCAAGACGGATGTCTACTCCATCGCCGTACCGAACCCACCGTGGATAATCGAGAGCCTGGCCGTGCCGCATAAACGCGGGCGTTTTGTGTTCTTCCCGGCGTTCCTGATCCATCGTGTAGCGCCGGTGATCACCGGCTCACGACGCAGTTTGGTGTTCTGGGCGCTCGGGCCCAAGTTCAAATAAGCAGCGAAATCTGCAGTTGGCTCGCGCCATCAACACGTCGCGGCCACGCCAATAGAAAACGGGGGCCGAAGCCCCCGTTTTCACATTCAAAACTGGTGTGAACCAGATTAGAACGCGTGACGCAACCGCATGCCCAGATACTTGGCGGTTGCGCCAGGAGGCGTTGCAATGCCGCCAAATACAATACCCGAGTAGTTGGCGTTGGTTTCGTTCTTGGCGGTGTTGTAATACGCCCCAATCGAAGTACGCTTCGACAAAGCGTGGTCGTAATTAAACATCCAAGCGCGAGCACCGGAAGCACTGCCGTCAAACGTGTTGGCAGCAACAGCGGTGGCCGCGATGATGCTGCCGGTCACTGCGTTGGCACGGACGTAATCGAGGCCAAAGAAATGACTGCCTTTCGTGTAGTTACCCTGCAAACGCCATGCGGTCTTTTTGAGACCCGACAGCAGTTGCTGGGCACCCGCAGGAGCGCCAGCATCGACGCCATACGACATATCCCATTTCAGGCTTTCCCACATTCCGCCGATTCCCAGACTGCCGCCGCCAACGTTGGCGAACGTGTAGCGAGCGCCAAGGCGGTGGCCCGTGCCGGTAGAACCGCTCATGAAGCTACCGCCTGGAGCAGCTACAACACCACCGGCAACGGCAACGGTACCCGTCGTCCATGCGCCGCTTAGGCCAGTAGCGGTGTTAGCCTCACCACTGCCAATTCCGCTCACGGTGGTGAAGGTGCGCACCGCAGCAGCCAGCGTGTCGTTTTGGCGCTCATAGGCGTAGCCAACGACCAATGGGCCATTGGTATAAGCCAGTGACAAGTCCCAAATGTTTTGTTTGAGCGCATTGCGGCCAAACGCCTGACCATTGGTCGTCGGAGCACCGCCGTCCTGGGTCACGTTGTAAGCGGCACGCACTTCAAACCCGTTCCAGTTCGGCGACCACCACTGAATCGACGAACGCTCGCGGCGATCGAAGTTCATGCCGAAGTTAGCGCAACCAGCGGCGGTCGGGCCCAGTCCACCTGCACCAGCGGCGACATGGCTTATTGCGCCGCCGGCAACGGGGACCACTGCCGAAGCGGCGTTGGTACACCACGATGCCGTAGCCTGGCCAGACACCGCGCCTTGGGCAAACGGGTTGCCGCCCAGCAGATTGGCGTTGTGAACAGTTGATGCGCCGGCGACACGACTGTTGGCGTTGAGGGTGCCGTTCATGACGTTGAACGGCGTATCCCATACACCAAACAGCGCGGTACCCCAGGTGGTTGAACGCAGGCCGACAGCGGTGTTACGCATGGTCGGGGCGCGGCCTTCGTTGGAGCCGCCAAGCGGGGGGTTTGCACCGATGTTGGCGGAGAGTTCAATCTGGAACCAAGCCGACAGGCCGTTGCCCAGATCTTCCGTACCGCGCAGACCGAAGTTGGAACCAGCCGGGTTGAAGCGCATACGGTTAGCTTGGTCAGCAGCAGCAGCGCCACCGTTTGCCACCGTGGCGACTGCGATACGTGCACCACCAACGCCGCCTCGGGTGGAAGAGCCGACGGCCGTGGTCGAGCCATCGCCGCCGGTAGCGGACACTTGCTCAACGTTCTGAACGATGACGCCGTACAGCGTTACATTCGCGGATTGCGCGGAAGCCAGGCCTGAAAAGGCCGACAGCACTGCAACTGCGAGAAGTTTCTTTTGCATGTAAATCTCCTCTGTGATTGAACTTTGGCGGCTTAGATGTGCGGGAATTCCGTCGCGTACATCCAAACTGCCATTCGGAACTTC
>JANPNU010000638.1:0-2541 GCA_031427615.1 Burkholderiales bacterium | reverse complement strand
TGGCGTTGTTGGCAGGTGAGCATCATGTGGTGGCGGGTATGGTTGGACGGGACAAAAATATTGAGGGTGTGGCGCATGCAAGCACCGGCCATGCCACGTGTCTAAATCATGACGAACCATATTCAGTTGGCTGCACAATATTGCACAGCTTGTCACTGGTTGCAACTGTTAAATCCAGTCGTTGGCGAGCCATGACAGGGCGTCTGCGCAGTTGCCCACCGGGGCGGGTGGCTGGCTGTGAGTCATGCGACGACACGCGGTCCGCAGGCCACACCTTGGCGGGTCGGCGAACTCCATTGGTCCGGTCTGAATTCGGGAAGATAAAGGCCGTGGTGATGGGAGATTCCATCACGAAAGAGTCCAATAGGGGCGGCCTATTCGGAACAAAAATGGCCAAAACGCCGCACCATATGGTCTTTTTACCGTCCGAACAGCCCCTTCAAGATGTCAGTTGGTTTGATTTTTTTCTCTTCCTTTGGTGTGTCTTTTTGTGCGTCTGTTTTATCGCGCTGCCCGCCTTCGCCAAATCCGCCGAGCATCGACGAGAGGGTGGATTTGACCCGCACCTTGGTTTGCCAATCTGGCTCCCAGGCAATTTTTGGATCAGTTGGCCGGGGTGGATGCGCAAAAAACGCTTCCGAGCCATAGGCGATCATGCGCAACATGCCGCCGCCGTCCTCACCAAAAATTCCTTTTGGAACCGCGCAACTGGTGGTGCTGGCCGACAGGATGACTTTTTCCTTCAGCCATTTGTCGATATTGCTGTTGGATTGATAGTCAATCAGTCCAAACCCCATATCCGGCAATTCGCTTGACGTCCAAATGACCATTTCAAATTCGTCGCGACTGCCTTTGCTGTCGGCTTTGGCACCCATGGCGGTAATGAAGGTGCCGCGTGAATGGGGAATGGTTTTCCAGTCGAGCAGCACCGCCCCGTCCTTTTTCTGCTGGTTCAATTCGATGGCGGGCATTAAATCCTGCGGCGCACCTAGGCTGACCTTGAACGATTCCGGAATGCCGTTGCCGGTAAAGGTGTGCGCGCCCACCAGTGACGCATTGTCGGGTACTTTTCGGTCGTCTTCCTTGTTTGGCCAGGCCGGGTGTCCGGGCTGGGAGCGTGCGCCACGGGTGGTGCTGCCGCGCGATACAAAAAATTTGCCGTAGTCTTCGATTGAGGCCTTGGACACATCGAGGGTTCGTGGTTGGCCGGGGCGGATGGTTTCGCCACAGCCCCAATACACCGACATTTTGCCTTTGGGTTTTTCGTAAGTCGGCTCGATCACCTTTTCGTCAACCGGTTCGTGCGTGATGGGCTTGTCCGGCACCGGGGCGAGTAGTTTCAGCGACTCGCCGAGGTTCATCACGGTGGGAATGCCTTGTATCGCATCAGCCAGGGCCCGGTTTTTGTTGCTATAAACCGAGACGTCGACATAACGGCCGCTGCCAAATCCCATTGAGCGGGTGTTGCCGAAGGTATTGCCGCGATCGCTGACACCGCCAAATGCGCCCCTGGCCATGCCACCCAAGGCGCCAAATAAACCACCTGATTGGCCGCCTTGTGCGGCTCCGGCCATCATATTGCCGCCGGGCATATCGCTGCCGTTGGTGGCGACATCAATGTAGGCGAATGCGATTGGTGGCTTGACGACTTGGACAGGCGCTTTGGTTTGCGCGCCGGCAAAATTCGGCGCGGCGAGCACGCCGCAGGCAAGCAGCGTGTGCATAAACAGGGGCTTCAATCGTGGCGATGGGAAAGATGTCATGTCAGACTCCTTGGATAAAGGCCTTGGTTTGATGCGCAAAGAATAATTATTTTTGATGGTTCATTATCGGACGATTTTTCGCCATGCGCCAGCATGTCGTGCGCTGTTTGGCCGGTCTGCCATCGCGCGATTGCGGGATGGCGCGATTGGTTGAAATTATGGGGCGGACTGTTTGACCAATGCGGCCATCGCATAGAGGCCATCGGCTGACAAACCATCGATCACACCGGCACGATCCTCGGCGGATCGATTTTGGCTGACTTTCCATTTGCCGGTCAGGCGAGTAATGGAAATTTCAATGCCAACAATCGCCTTGAGCATGGTGTCGATGAATTCGGCCGGGGCATCACTGACCCGCCACGGTTGTGGTTGGTCACGTTCATTGTTTTCGGTCATGGCACCAACATGTGCGAGCAGCCATTCGGGATCATCAATGGCACGCAGGGTGCCGTGCGCATGCACCACCGCGTAGTTCCAGGTCGGCACCACCTTGCCATGCCGTTGTTTGCTGACGTACCACGACGGCGAAATATAGGCTTGCGGCCCCTGAAAAATTGCCAGCATTTCCTGATTGGCAGCTTGCTGCCAAATTGGGTTGGCACGGGCGACATGTCCAACCAGCGTGCCGTTTGGTCCACGCGTTGGATCAATCAACAATGGAATATGGTTTGCTTCGAGCGTATCGACGCCCTGATGCACAATCGTCGCCAGCCGGTGTGATTGCATCAATTGATGCATCACATCAATTCGGGTCTCCTCAAAGTGAGCGGGTGTGTAC
>JANPNU010000637.1:0-11869 GCA_031427615.1 Burkholderiales bacterium | reverse complement strand
CAGCTTTAGCGCCTGGACAACCGCTTTACGCATTGTTGTACGCGGCGGCGATTATTTTCTTTTGCTTTTTCTATACCGCATTGGTTTTTAACGCGAAAGAAACGGCTGAAAATTTGAAGAAAAGTGGTGCCTTTGTTCCGGGTATTCGTCCGGGTGAACAAACCGCGCGCTACATCGACAAGATTTTGATGCGTTTGACGTTGGTGGGTGCGGCATATATTACGGCGGTTTGTTTGTTGCCTGAATTTTTACATATGCGCTGGAATGTCCCCTTTTACTTTGGCGGAACTTCATTGCTCATCATCGTCGTAACAACAATGGATTTTATTGCGCAGCTACAAGCCTATTTGATGTCTCACCAGTATGAAGGCCTGCTCAAGAAGGCTAACTTCAAGGGTGGTGCAGGCTTTCCTGTACGTTAAGACAACATAAGTGGATCGGTAGCGCATTAATGGCAAAAGAAGAAACGATTCAAATGCAGGGCGAAATCCTGGAAACGCTGCCTAACGCAATGTTCCGGGTGAAATTAGAAAATGGGCATGTCGTGTTGGGTCACATTTCAGGAAAGATGCGGATGCATTACATTCGTATTTTGCCGGGAGACAAGGTCACGGTAGAAATTTCCCCATACGATTTAACAAAAGCACGTATTACTTTTCGCGCAAAATAATAGCCGGAAGCAAGGAGAACGAAATGCGAGTTCAAGCATCTGTCAAAAAAATCTGTCGCAATTGCAAATTGGTGCGTCGCAAAGGTGTTTTGCGTGTCATTTGCAAAGAACCGCGTCATAAGCAACGTCAAGGCTAAGAGAGACAAACATGGCACGTATTGCTGGTGTAAATATTCCGAATCATCAACATACTGAAATCGCGTTGACCGCGATCTACGGTATCGGTCGTCATACCGCGCAAAAAATTTGTGATGCGGCTGGCGTTCCCAAATCCGCAAAAATCAAAGATTTGACCGATGGCGACATGGACAAACTGCGTGAGCAGATTGGCAAGGTCACGGTTGAAGGCGATTTGCGTCGGGAAGTGTCGATGTCGATCAAGCGCTTGATGGATTTGAGCTGCTATCGTGGCACGCGTCATCGCAAAGGTTTGCCGGTGCGTGGTCAGCGTACACGTACCAATGCACGCACTCGCAAGGGTCCGCGCAAAGCCGTACGTTTGGCTAAGTAACCTAATTCAGTTTCGTAACGAGGTAATTCAACATGGTTAAACCGACTGCTGCAACACGCGTTCGCAAGAAAGTCAAAAAGAATGTGTCGGAAGGCATTGCTCACATTCACGCGTCTTTCAATAACACAATCATCACCATCACCGATCGCCAGGGTAATGCCCTGTCATGGGCGACGTCTGGTGGCGCCGGCTTTAAAGGCTCACGTAAATCCACGCCTTTCGCGGCGCAGATTGCCGCTGAGGCGGCTGGAAAAGCGGCGCAGGAATGCGGCATTAAGAACCTGGAAGTCCGGATCAAGGGCCCAGGTCCAGGCCGCGAATCCGCAGTGCGCGCACTTAATGCGCTGGGTATCAAGATCATGTCGATCGCTGATGTCACGCCGGTTCCGCACAATGGCTGCCGCCCGCCCAAGCGCCGCCGCATGTAATTTGAGAGAGAATATAAATGGCACGTTATCTTGGTCCTAAATGTAAGCTCTCGCGTCGCGAGGGAACCGATCTCTTTCTGAAGAGCGCACGTCGTCCGCTTGACTCCAAGTGCAAACTTGAGTCACGTCCGGGGCAGCATGGCGCGAAGCAGTCACGAGTTTCGGAATACGGCACACAATTGCGCGAAAAACAAAAAATTCGTCGTATGTACGGTGTATTGGAGCGTCAGTTCCGCACCTATTTTGCTGAAGCCGAGCGCCGTAAGGGCGCAACCGGTGAGAACCTGTTGCAACTGCTTGAGTCCCGTTTGGACAACAGCGTTTATCGCATGGGATTTGGCTCAACTCGCGCTGAAGCGCGTCAGTTGGTCAGCCATTGCGGTATTTTGGTGAATGGCAAGCCGGTAAATATTCCGTCCTACTTGCTTAAGCCGAATGACACGGTTTCGTTGAAAGAAAAAGCGCAGAAGCAACTTCGTGTGATTGATGCAATCAAGCTTGCCGAAGCCAATGGCTTCCCAAACTGGGTTGAGGTAGATACCAAAAAGTTTTCAGGCGTATTTAAGGCGCTGCCAGATCGTCAAGAGTTTGCTGCTGATATTAATGAGCAACTCGTAGTCGAACTTTATTCCAAGTAATCCGTTTTAATCCCGCGCCGTGGGACGCCACGGCGCGCGTCACTCTATAGAGGCTCTCGTCAATGCAAAGTAATGCCACGACTTTCCTGAAGCCGCGCATCATCGACGTCGAAAACATTTCTCCAGCCCACGCTAAAGTCGTGATGGAGCCGTTCGAGCGTGGCTATGGCCACACCCTCGGCAACGCGTTACGTCGAATTTTGTTGTCGTCCATGCCCGGTTATGCTCCAACCGAAGTCAAAATCTCCGGTGTGTTGCACGAATACTCAACCATCGAAGGTGTACAAGAGGACGTCGTTGACATTCTCCTGAACCTCAAGGGGCTGGTATTAAAGTTGCACAATCGGACTGATACAACGTTGAAATTGAAAAAATCAACGGCTGGTCCGGTTACCGGTGCCGACATCGAGCAAACGCATGATGTCGAAATCGTCAACCCGGAACACGTCATTGCCAACCTGACCGCCGGTGGCAAAATCGATATGCAAATCAAAGTCGAAAAAGGCCGCGGTTATGTTGCCGCAACTGCACGTCGCAACGAAGAAAACCGCACTATTGGCGCAATCTTGCTTGATGCATCGTATTCGCCGGTACGTCGTGTTTCGTATGCCGTTGAATCTGCTCGTGTTGAACAGCGTACCGATTTGGACCGTCTGGTGATGGATATCGAAACCAACGGCTCGATTGAACCGGAAGAAGCGGTTCGGTACGCCGCCCGTGTGTTGGTTGACCAGTTGTCCGTATTTGCGGATTTGCAAGGTACGCCAATGCTTGCAGAAGAAGCAAAATCACCACAAGTGGATCCAATTTTGCTACAGCCAGTTGATGATCTTGAGTTGACGGTTCGTTCGGCAAATTGTCTGAAGGCAGAAAACATTTACTACATCGGTGATTTGATTCAGCGCACCGAGAATGAATTGTTGAAGACCCCGAATCTGGGCCGCAAGTCATTGAACGAAATTAAGGAAGTGCTTGCAAGTAAAGGCCTGACATTGGGCATGAAGCTTGAGAATTGGCCAGCGGCAGGTGTCGCCAAGTGACTTGGTGATAACCAAGTCATCCTCGCGAAGGCGGGGATCCAAGTTGTCTGGTGATAACCAAGTCATCCTCGCGAAGGCGGGGATCCAAGTTGTCTGGTGATAATCAAGTCATCCCCGCGATGTGACTAAACTAAGCGGGGATCCAAGTTGTCAGGTGATAACCAAGTCATCCCCGCGAAGTGACTTAACCAAGCGGGGATCCAAGCTGTCTGGTGATAACCAAGTCATCCCCGCGATGTGACTTAACTAAGCGGGGAGCCAATTTTCGTTGTACCCCGTCAACAACCCATAACGATAACAAGGCTGGTGTCATCAACGGCCAAGAAATTTAAGGAAATTTATCATGCGTCACCGTCACGGTCTCCGTAAACTTAATAAAACCAGCTCACATCGCCTTGCGATGCTTCGCAATATGACCAATTCACTTTTCCTGCACGAGGTGATCAAGACCACCCTGCCAAAGGCAAAAGAATTGCGCCGCGTTGCAGAACCACTCATTACGCTGGGAAAAGTAGATTCACTCGCCAATAAGCGTTTGGCATTTGATCGTCTGCGTGATCGCGATATGGTGGTAAAGCTGTTTGCCGAGCTTGGTCCGCGTTACAAAGAGCGTAAGGGCGGCTACTTGCGCATCCTTAAGTTCGGTTTCCGTCAAGGCGACAACGCGCCGATGGCGTTGGTTGAATTGGTTGACCGTCCGATTGCGGTCGATGCGCCGGTCGTCGAAGAAAAAGAAGCCGCTTAACCTGCATATTTCACGGGTCGGCCCCGCTCTGCTTAGCGCCTTGCTCGTGAAATTTCAGCGCGCTTTGCATGTCCAATTTGGTTTTCATTGAACATGGGCCTTTGCGCTCGATAGCAGGCCGCTGAACATGCGCTTTTCCATTCTGTTCCCGTAGCATAGCCAGCTATGCCGTGGTCAGTCGAATGAAAAATCACACGCCCATCGACTCGGAAAGCCCTGCATGGCTTTCCGGTTCAGCGGGCGCGGCGCACGCGCCACGAAACCCCCGCTTCACCTCATCGAACGCAACCCCATGAAATATGCAGGTTAATTGGATTGTTCTTCGTAATTAAAAAAGCCGGATTTATCCGGCTTTTTTGTGGCTGAAAGTAGCATGACACGTCACTGCTGAAATGCCCCCAATACTACAAAATTAAGATCGCCCGATAGTCGTTAACGTTGGTGCGGGTCGGGCCGGTTATCACCAGATCGTTCAACGCTGAAAATACACCATAAGCATCATTGGCGCCGAGCCGTGCCCTTGCATTGATATTGAGTGCGTCCGCACGGATTAACGTGTCAGGCACCAATAGCGCCCCCGCATTTTCTTCCGAGCCATCAATGCCATCGGTGTCGCAGGCAATGGCATACACGTTATCGAGCCCCTCTAGTTCAATAGCCATTGAAAGCAAAAACTCGCTGCAACGGCCGCCACGGCCGACATTTTCGCCGCGCAATGTGACGGTGCACTCACCCCCTGAAATCAATGCAACCGGCGGCCTGAGGGGATGATGATAGGCCTTGATCTGCTGCACCAATGCTGCGTACACCTTGGCGACTTCCCGTGCCTCGCCGGTCACGCGGTCACCTAAAATCATCGGCGTCACGCCGTGCCGTTGAAAAAACGCCGCTGCTTTCGCCAAACTCACATGCGCAGTGGCTATGACGTAATTTTCAACCCGCTGAAATGCCGCGTCACCAGGTTTCAAGGTCTCGGTAATTTTTCCGCGCGCACCATTTGATAGGTGCCGGGCGATCGAGACGGGCGGCGTTATGCGGTAACGGTTGAGAATGGCCAGCGCATCCTCGTAAGTCGAAATATCGGGTGCGGTTGGACCAGAGGCGACCGACGACGGATCATCACCGGTCACGTCGGAAATAATCAGGGTGACAATGCGGGCCGATGTCATGGCGGCAAGTCTGCCGCCTTGAATCGCGGACAGATGTTTGCGAACCACATTCATTTCTTGAATTGGCGCACCAGAATTCAACAATTCATGCGTCATCACCTTTAAATCGGCCATGGTAATGTCCCCGGCCGGCAGTGACAGCAAGCTAGAGCCACCGCCAGAAACCAAACATAAGATAAGATCGTCAGGCTGTGCCGACTGTACTAACGCGACTATTTCGCGTGCAGCAGCTTCACCCGCCGAATCAGGAACAGGGTGGCCGGCCTCAACGACGCGAATACGCTTCAACGCATCGGCACCGTCGTAACCATGTGCATGCCTGGTGATGACCAAACCCTCGAGCGGGCAATGTTCTGGCCAATGTTGTTCAACCGCTCGTGCCATCGCTGCGGCAGCCTTTCCGGCACCAATCACAATGGTTTTACCTTTGAGTGGATCCGGTGGCGGGGGCAAATGCGCCGGAACAACGTGCAAAGGATCGGCCGCGGCCAACGCGGCGCGGAAACTATCAAGCAAAATTTCACGGGGATACATTTTGGAATTTTATCGCTTGTTGCCGAATTTTAAATTGCATACTTAACGAAAAATTTCCGGAAAGGGTAAAGGTTACGACCCCTTGCCGGAGGTGCCCGTCGACTTCCTCTGCTTTTCAAGACCCAGCATCGGTGCCAAGTATTTGCCGGTATAACTTCCGGGGTGCTGGGCAATCGTCAGAGGTGGGCCCTCGCATAAAACCGTGCCACCACCGTCTCCACCTTCCGGCCCCAAATCAATGACCCAATCCGCCGTACGAATGACGTCGAGGTTATGTTCGATCACCACTACCGTATTACCGTGATCGCGCAAGCGGTGCAGGACCTTTAACAACAAATCAATGTCATGAAAATGCAGGCCAGTTGTTGGTTCATCCAGGATAAACAGTGTTTTGCCGGTGTCGCGCTTGGAGAGTTCAAGCGACAATTTCACGCGTTGCGCCTCCCCCCCGGAAAGTGTGGTTGCGCTTTGCCCCAGACGAATGTATCCCAAACCAACATCGAGAAGTGTTTGCAATTTGCGCGCAACAACGGGAACGGCCTTAAAAAAATCAAAGGCGATTTCAACCGTCATGCCCAGCACTTCATTAATATTTTTGCCTTTGTATTGAACGTCAAGTGTCTCGCGGTTATAACGTTTACTGTGGCACACGTCGCATGGCACATAAACGTCCGGCAAGAAATGCATTTCAACCTTGATTACGCCGTCGCCCTGACATGCCTCACAGCGTCCACCCTTGACGTTGAATGAAAAACGTCCCGGACCGTAACCGCGCGCACGCGCCTCCGGCACCGATGAAAATAAATCACGAATCGGTGTAAACAGGCCGGTATAGGTCGCGGGGTTGGAGCGGGGAGTGCGCCCGATTGGCGACTGATCAACCGAAATCACCTTGTCGAAGTGATCCAGGCCATCAATCGAGTCGAAAGGCGACGGGTCTTTGGTTGATGCGTACAAATGGTGCGCAATCGTCTTGTACAGGGTGTCATTGATGAGCGTCGATTTGCCGGAGCCGGAGACGCCGGTAACACAAGTGAAGCTGCCAACTGGCAAAGTCAGCGTTACGTCCTTCAAATTGTTGCCGCGCGCACCATGGATGACAAGCTGTTTTTTCTTGTCAAATTTAAAACGCGACTTTGGCGTGGTGATTTTCTTCTTGCCGGATAGGTATTGCCCGGTTAGCGATTGTGATGATTTTTTGACTTGATCCGGTGTGCCTTCGGCAACAATCATTCCACCATGAACACCCGCACCCGGGCCCATGTCAACGACATAATCGGCGGCGTTAATGGCGTCTTCATCATGTTCAACAACAATGACTGAATTGCCAAGGTCGCGAAGCCGCTTTAATGTCTCCAAAAGCCGCGCATTGTCCCGTTGGTGCAAACCAATCGACGGTTCATCCAGCACATACATCACCCCGGTGAGCCCGGAACCGATTTGCGACGCAAGTCGAATACGTTGTGATTCCCCGCCGGACAGAGTGTCGGCGGAACGAACCAACGACAGGTAATCCAGACCGACGTTGTTCAAAAATTGTAATCGCGCCGATATCTCAATCAAAATTCGCTCGGCGATTGCCGCTTTTTGTGGCGACAGCTTGACGTTTGCAAACCAGCGCGACGCGTCTTTTAGCGCCATTGCTGAAATTTCATGCAGTGACTTATCTGCGACCCGCACATTGCGAGCTTCACTGCGCAGGCGCGTCCCATCACACTCGGGGCAGTGCTTGGTTGAAATGTATTTTGCCAATTCCTCGCGCACAGCCATGGAGTCCGTCTCGCGGTAACGACGCTCCAAGTTCGGCACAATGCCTTCGAACACATCCTGACGGACAATCGGTTTGCCACGCTCGCCAGGATAATTAAACGGCACTTTTTCTTTTCCCGAGCCAAACAAAATTGTCTGCTGGGCTGCGTCAGTCAGCTTGTCAAACGGCATGTCAATATCAAATTGAAAATGTTCAGCCAGCCCAATGAGCATTTGGAAATAAAACTGGTTGCGACGATCCCAACCTTTGATCGCGCCGCCGGCAAGGGACAAGCCAGGGTAAGTGACAATACGTTTGGGATCAAAAAATGTAATCTCGCCCAAGCCGTCGCATTTTGGGCAGGCGCCCATCGGGTTGTTGAACGAAAAAAAGCGCGGCTCCATTTCCGCCAGCGAATAGTCACACGATGGGCAGGCGAATTTGGATGAAAAAAGTGTCTCTTTGCCGCCGTCCATGGCAACAGCAATGGCCTTGTTCCCACCGATACGCAGGCAAGTCTCAAACGATTCGGCAATGCGCTGTTTCAATTCGGGTGCAGTCGTCAGCCGATCCACCACCACCTCAATGGTATGTTTTTTTTGTTTGTCCAGATTCGGAAAGGCATCAATTTCAATCACTTTTCCATTTACCCGCAGTCGTACAAAACCCTGGCTGCGAAATTCATCCACCAGATCGAGATGTTCGCCTTTGCGGCCCACCACGGCGGGCGCCAACAGCATTAGCTTGGTTTCTGCCGGTAGCGCCAATATTGAATCGACCATTTGCGATACGGTTTGTGATTCAAGTGGTAATTTATGTTCGGGGCAAAACGGCGTACCAGCACGCGCGAACAACAACCGCAGGTAATCGTGGATTTCGGTGACCGTGCCAACCGTCGAGCGCGGGTTATGTGAAGTTGCCTTTTGTTCAATCGATATTGCCGGCGACAGGCCTTCGATCAAATCGACGTCGGGTTTTTCCATCAACTGCAAAAATTGCCGCGCATAGGCCGATAGCGACTCGACGTAGCGACGTTGACCCTCGGCATAAAGCGTATCAAATGCCAGCGACGACTTGCCCGAGCCAGACAGCCCGGTGATCACCACCAGAGAATGGCGTGGTAAATCCAGATTGATGTTTTTCAGGTTGTGCGTGCGTGCGCCGCGAATTTTGATCTGATCCATTCCGAGCCTGATGAGGTGCTTGATGAGCTTTGGGTGCAGCTTTGGGTGCTTTTTGGTGCAAGCCGGTTGAATAAAAAATGTTCAATTTCAACGACAAAATTCTTGCCGAGATTGGCAAGAATTTTGAACGGGCAACCTGCTATATTACCCTTTCGCAGCACCGTTCCGCACCTATTTTTTGATTCACTTTACTGGTCTATGCACCAGCTCGAGTTCAGGCAATTGGGTGCGGTTATTCCAACCAAATGTAAGGAAACACGCTATGGCCTCAGTAAATAAAGTCATCCTCGTCGGCAATCTTGGCCGCGACCCCGAAACCCGCTATATGCCCGATGGTGGTGCCATCACCAATATTTCCATTGCCACCACCGCGTCGTGGAAAGATAAAAGCGGCGAGAAGCAGGAGCAAACCGAATGGCATCGTGTGGCATTTTTTGGCAAGTTGGCTGAAATCGCCGGTGAGTACCTTAAAAAAGGCTCGCAAGTTTACGTTGAAGGAAAACTTCGCACCCGCAAATGGCAGGATAAAGACGGGGTGGAAAAGTACACGACTGAAATCATTGCCGACTCTATGCAAATGTTGGGCTCGCGCGGCGGCATGGGTGGCGCAGACGCTGGTGGTGGCGACTATCCACGTTCACCCGCACCGAGTGGCGGCGGTGCGGCGAAGCCCGCTGCAGGTAAAGGCGGCGCGGCGAAGTTTGATGATATGGATGACGACATCCCGTTTTAACTTTTAGATTTTTTTCACAATAAAAAGCCCGCTGAATGCGGGCTTTTTATTTTCAAATTTACAGCGACAGGTGCCCGCCACAATCATCCACCGACCTTCAGCATGATCTTGCCGATATGCACGGACGACTCCATCAATTGATGCGCCTGAACGACTTCATCAAGCGCAAACACCTGATGGATCACCGGTTTTACTTTGCCGCTGGCCAATAAAGGCCAAACTTTTTCTTCCAGCTGCTGCGCGATCAAGGTTTTTTGTGCGCCCGGTCTTGCCCTTAGTGTTGAACCGGTAATCGTTTGGCGCTTCATCATCAGTGGTCGAAAATCAATTTCGGCTTTGCCGCCTTCCAAAAAGGCGATAAAACAATAGCGTCCTTCCAAAGCCAGCGAACGCAAATTCTTTTCAATGTAGCTGCCGCCGACCATGTCGAGGATGACGTTCACCCCCATTTTTTTTGTGATCGTTGCGATCTCGTTCATCCAATCCTGTGTTTTGTAATTAAAAAACATGATTGGCACCGATAGTTTTACAAAATGCCGCTTTGGCATCGTTGCCGACTGTTGTAAATACTTCCGCGCCAAACGCCTTGGCCAGTTGGATGGCAGTTAAACCGATGCCACTGGAACCGCCGTGAACCAAAAATTTTTCACCGGCAGTTAACGCGCAGGTATTAAAAACATTCACCCAGACGGTGAAAAAATTTTCCGGTACACCGGCCGCTTCCAACATCGACATTCGCTGTGGAATCGGCAGGCAATGGGCTGCCGGTGCCGCGCAATACTCGGCGTAACCACCACCAGGGGTAAGCGCACAAACTTGGTCACCGGTTTTCCAACGCGTCACACTTTCCCCAACGGCAACGACTTCTCCGGCCACCTCCAGCCCCATGACGGGTGAGGCGCCGGGAGGCGGGGCGTAACTGCCTTGGCGCTGAGCCACATCGGGGCGATTTACCCCTGCGTAAGCGACACGAATCAACACATCGTTCGCACCAACCGTTGGCAGTGCGCTGGAAATGATATTCATGACATCAGCCGCGCCGCTGGTGGTGGCCGCGACATGGCGCATGGAATTGGGCAGGGACATAAATGCTCTCTTTGCTGTTTGGTGATGAGGGAATCCGGCAAGCTTACAGACTTCTTCCGCAATGGTGCGTCATGGTATGGAGAAATGGTTGATGTGGCGCTTGATGGGCGGCCGACTTGCAGCATCATCGTTAAGGATTCATGGCGCAATGTGCCGTGAAATTGTTGCATGGCTGGTCTGGTCTAACCTGGCCGGTTATTTATTGGGGACTTCTAAAAACCCCGTCATCCTGGCGCAGAGCCTGCCCCGGTATGGTTAAAGCCGGGGCCGGGATCCAGAGGCGGACAAGTTATTGAAAATACAAAAGGACTGGATTCCGGCCTACGCCGGAATGACGAAATTTGTGGATTTTTAGAAGCCCCCTATTGGCAAAGTCATTATTTGTAGCCACTTTTCAGGCATAAATGCCGCGAAATGCTCACTGCTAAACGAGTTTGTCAACCATTCACTTATTTGCCTTCGCTGCGCTGCACAAGAAGGTCGGGGGCATCTGCTAAAATGACGCTTGCCGATTTATTCTCTCCTGCCGTCCGGGACGCTATTTTCTTCAGGTGCAAAATGCCGATTTACGCTTATAAATGTGCCTCCTGTCATCATGCGGATGACGTGATGCAAAAAATGTCCGATGCCGCCTTAACGGTATGTCCGTCGTGTGGCAAAGAAACCTACGCCAAACAACTGACTGCTCCCGGCTTTGCCCTCAAGGGCAGTGGTTGGTATGTCACTGATTTCCGTGGTGGCAATAACGGTGCCGCCAAGTCGGAATCGGAGACCAAAGGTGCCGACCAGGCCTCTGCGTCAGGAACGACAAAATCCGATGTTAAGAGTGACGTAAAAAGCGATGCCAAATCGGACGGGTCGGTAAAAAGCGAATCCGGTAAATCATCCGCCGCGCCGGTAGCGACGCCTGCACCGAGTGCGCCAACTCCCGCAGCGTCGTCACCATCCACGACGTGATGCCATGAAAAAATATTTGATTGCCGGATTATTGGTTTGGATTCCTTTGGTCATCACCGGTTGGGTGTTGAAGCTATTGATTGACGTCATGGATCAAACTTTGTTATTGATGCCAGAAGGATTTCGAACCGATGCGGTGTTCGGCTTTCACGTGCCTGGGTTGGGCGTGATTTTAACGATCGCCATTGTTTTGCTCACCGGCGTGATCGCAGCAAATTTTTTAGGCAAAAAATTGTTGAATTGGTGGGACTTAATTTTGCAACGCATCCCCATCGTCCGCTCTGTTTACGGCGGCGTGAAACAAATCTCCGACACGCTGTTTTCACCGGAGGGCAAAGCCTTTCGCAAAGCGGTGTTGGTGCGTTATCCGCAACATGACACTTGGACGGTCGCATTGTTAACCGGTGAACCCGAGCATGAAGTG
>JANPNU010000636.1:0-3314 GCA_031427615.1 Burkholderiales bacterium | reverse complement strand
GGAACTGGTGCTACGGGTGGAACTGGTGCTACGGGTGGAACTGGTGAAAAATTTTGATCCGAATTCGTTTGTTGATATCTCCGCCGACTTTTGCATCATCCCACCCAACTCATTTGCGCTGGCGCGCACGATGGAATATTTTCGAATTCCCCGCAATGTGATGACCATCTGCCTCGGGAAATCGACCTATGCCCGCTGCGGCATCATTGTGAATGTCACGCCTTTTGAGCCGGAGTGGGAAGGATATGTCACGCTGGAATTTTCAAATACCACACCGCTTCCTGCAAAAATCTACGCCAACGAAGGAGTCGCGCAGGTTTTGTTTTTTGAAAGCGACGAAGTATGTGAGACGTCCTACAAAGACCGCGGCGGCAAGTATCAAGGCCAACATGGTGTTACTTTGCCAAAAATGTAACCTGCATGGCAGTTTCGCCATGATCACCGGCTTGAGCGGCCAACCGGCTGAGTGTCCCTCAGCAAAATTTTCTGCCGCTTCGCCACGGCAACCTCGACATAAGTCCCAACAATGACCATTCGCTCCCGTTTTGCCCCCAGCCCAACCGGCTATCTTCATATCGGTGGTGCCCGCACCGCCTTATACGCGTGGGCGTTTGCCCGCCGCCATGGTGGCGCGTTCATTCTGCGGATCGAAGACACCGACGTTGAACGGTCAACACCGGCCGCAGTACAGGCGATTCTGGACAGCATGCAATGGCTTGGACTCGATTATGACGAGGGACCCTTCTTTCAAATGCAGAGGCTGGACCGTTACCAGGAAGTCTTGGCTGAAATGCTCGCCAAGGGCACGGCCTATCACTGTTATATGCCGCCTGCTGAACTCGACGCATTGCGGGAAGCGCAACGCGCACGGGGAGAGAAACCACGGTATGACGGCACCTGGCGCCCCACTCCGGACAAAGTTTTGCCGCCGATTCCGACCGGCGTGCCGCCGGTCGTGCGCTTCGCAAATCCATTAAGTGGCACGGTCAGCTGGGTCGACGCGGTCAAAGGCAAAATTGAAATTGCCAATAACGAGCTCGATGATCTGATCATTGCCCGCGCCGACGGCACGCCGACCTACAATTTTTGTGTCTGTGTTGACGACTGGGATATGAAAATTACCCATGTCATTCGTGGTGATGATCACGTCAACAACACACCCCGACAAATCAATATTCTTGCGGCCATGGGCGCGGCCATTCCAGTTTATGCCCACTTATCCATGATTCTGGGTGACGACGGCCAAAAGCTATCCAAACGCCACGGCGCCGTGTCGGTAATGGACTATCCGCAAAACGGATATGTTCGGGAGGCGGTCGTAAACTATTTGGCGCGACTGGGCTGGTCACACGGGGACAGTGAGGTGTTTTCCATGGGGGAGTTTTGCCAATGGTTTGACCTCGATCACATCACCCCTTCGGCCGCACAATTCAACACCGAAAAATTGAATTGGCTGAATCACGAATACATGAAGAAAATGTCCAGCGATCAACTCGGCAAATTGCTGACGCCATTCCTGGAAAAGGCCGAAATGCCAGTGGCAAATGGCCCGACCCCCGCCTTGGTGGCAGAGATCCTGCGCGACCGGGCGCAAACATTGGTTGAAATGGCGGCGCAGGCGCACTATTTTTATGTGCGCCCACCCATCGATTTCGCGTTGCTGTCGCAACACCTGGCTTATGTGGCAAAACCGGCCATTGATAGTTTGGTGACAGGATTAAAAACAGTAGATTGGAACAAGGCCAGTCTTGGCGCGCTGATCAAGGCCGAAGGTACCGCGCACGGCCTTAAAATGCCGCAGTTAATGATGCCGCTGCGGGTAATGTTGACCGGGCAAACACAAACGCCCAGCGTCGATGCCATTATGGCGGGTTTGGGAAGAGATGAAGTTCTAGCCCGATTGCAGCAACTTGCGGGGAAATCTTAAAAATCCGCAATTTCGCACTGTCGCGCAATTTCGCACAATTTCGCACTTGGCATTTAGTTGCCAATCACGCTATAATCTCGCTCTTGCCTGTGGGGGTATAGCTCAGCTGGGAGAGCGCTTGCATGGCATGCAAGAGGTCAGCAGTTCGATCCTGCTTATCTCCACCACAAAATTTGAAAATCAGAAGTTTGACGACTGTGTCCCCATCGTCTAGAGGCCTAGGACATCGCCCTTTCACGGCGGTAACGCGAGTTCGAATCTCGCTGGGGACGCCAAAAAATCAAGGGCTTAGTCAACCGACTAAGCCCTTTTTTGTTATGGTGACATAGCCCGTCAACAAATCGCTGCACGATCCGCGTCAATCGAACAACACTGCACCACTGATTTTTCAGCCATTAACTTATCTGAGACCAGCCCAATGAATATTTCGAAGCCAAGTCATTTGATCGCGTCCTTGTCCATTTCCATTTCCTTATCGCTGGCAGCCTTGGCCATATCCACCCCTGTCGCTGTGTACGCGCAAAAGGCTAACGCTGCCGACGCAACCAACGACACCCTGCGGCCTGAGGTTGCAAAATTGTTGGTGGCTGCCCAGGAAAAACTTCAGGCGAAACAGTTTAATGAAGCGCTCGGCAAAATTGCCGACGTCGACCTGATCGCCAACAAAACACCATACGAAATTTTTGTCATGGAACGGATGCGTGGCGCTTCTGCCTTGGCTGTCAAACAATATGCAGTTGCAGCGAAATCATTCGAAATGGTTTTTGCAACCGGCCGCCTGAATGCAACGGATCGCGCCATCTATGCAGAGGCGGTAACCGGCGCGTACTACAACCTCAAGGACTACAAACAGGCGGCAATCTGGGCCGCAAAAGCGATAAAGGAAGGGGCAACCCAATCTCAAACCCGGCAAATATTGATTCAATCCCTGTTTCTTGCGGACGACTTTGTCACCGCTAAGACCGAAGTTGACGCGGCCATTGCTGCCGATGAAAAAGCTGGAAAAACGGCATCAGAAGATTTGCTAAAAATGCTCGGTCGCATTGCGCTAAAACAAGATGACATGACCGCGTACGCGAATGCGTTGGAAAAATTGGTCATCCTGTACCCAAATAGCGGGTATTGGGCGGATTTAATTGGCCGCATTGCCACCAACCCGGCGATGACTGATCGGTATATGTTGGATTTATTCCGTCTGCAAATGGCGCTGGGCGAAACGCTGACGATTTCGCAGTACGTTTTTTTGGCGCAACACGCCATACAGGCCGGTTTCCCAATTGAAGCGCGACAGATCCTGGATAAAGGATTCGCAGCCGGCGTATTGGGCAACAACCCTGACCATAAAAAATTGCGTGCCAAAGCAACCAAAGATGCCGATGACGACATC
>JANPNU010000635.1:0-3358 GCA_031427615.1 Burkholderiales bacterium | reverse complement strand
TTTGGCGATGATTTTTGTCAGCCTGATGGTTGCCATGCTGCTAATCGCATCGGGACGAATCGTCGCGGGCGGCATGGCTGGCACGCTATTAACCGGGCTCTGTCTATGGTTTGCCGATTCCATTCACTTCATTGTCTATTTACCGCCACTTGCCGCTTTTGCGTTCATGACCTTCTTTTTTTGCCGAACGCTGCGCGCCGGATCTGAGGCGCTGATTACGCGTGTGGCACGCAGGGAACATCCCGACTTGCCTCCGGACATGGCGCGCCACACACGTACACTCACAGCAATATGGTCGCTTTGTTTTGCGTTATTGTTTGCGGTCGCCCTATTTTTGGCACCGCTGCTTGCGGTCGATACCTGGTCACGCTGGGTACATGGCTTGGGGTACGTGGTACCTGGCATCCTGTTTCTTGGTGAATATATATACCGGCGCTTTCGGTTTCGAGAGCGCAAACACAGCTCGCTTGTGGTGCTGATTCGAAACATTGTCATCGTCAGCAAAGAGGTGGCGGTTTCGTCAAACAAGCACGACCCTATCGCCGGTCGATGAAGTTACCGCTGGCAAGATTTCGCGATGGTGGCGATGCGGTATTTTTCGGCCCTGACGGCGAGATCAGCGCCGGCGCGTTTTTTGCACGGGCAAGTGAGCTGGCGGCCAGCTTGCCGGATGCACCATTTGTCATCAACCTGTCGGAAAGCCGCGTGGGATTCATGCTCGGATTCGCCGCAGCACTGATTCGTGGTCAAACCTCCTTGTTGCCTTCCGGTCAGGGACGCGACGATTGGGCGCAACTGACCAAGCAATATCCAAACGCGTCCATCATCAGTGATCGTTCAAATATCGCGCCGCAGAGTTTTGATTTGTCGCCGTATCTGCAATTTGCCCGGTCGCCACAGTCTTCTGCGCCGATTCCAGATATTCCCGCCGACTTTATAGCCGCGATACTATTCACCTCCGGCAGCACCGGAAACCCTACTGCGCACGCCAAAAGCTGGGGCAAATTGTCAACGGGCGCGGCCAAATTGATGGCGGCATTAAACTGGACACAGGAGGCGCACTACGCCGTGGTCGGCAGTGTGGCGCCGCAGCACATGTTTGGTCTAGAAGCAACCGTAATGTTGCCGTGGCACGTCGGCATTCCGGTGCACACACACAAGCCTCTATTGCCTGCGGATCTCGAGACTGCGTTCGCACAATGTACCCGTCCTGGTTGGTGGATGACCACACCAATGCACCTGCGCCCGCCGTTACAGAGCGCGACAAATTTCGGCAACCTCGCCGGGATTGTCGCCTCGACATTAAGTCTGCCCGTCGCGCTTGCCAAGGCGGTGGAAGAAAAATGGCGGGTGCCAGTCGTGGAAATATACGGATCAACTGAGACCGGTGCGCTGGCCACACGACGTACGGCAATGGACGAATGGTGGACGCCATTGCGCGACGTCAATCTTCATCAGCAAATCAACGACGAAACGAGTCAAGTTCTGGTATCAGGGTCACACATCGATGTGCCGGTGCGGCTCGGTGACGAACTGCGGCTCAATCCCGATGGACGATTTTTGTGGCTGGGTCGTTCTGCAGACATGTTGAAGATCGGCGGAAAGCGCGCCTCACTGTCCGCGCTGAACCAACTGATTGCCGAACTCCCGGGCGTAGAGGATGCGTCTTATTTTGTGCCGGACGCGGAAGTGAATACCGCCTCGCACGATGAGGCACACCCGGCGCGGCGGCTGGCCGCATTTTTTGTGTCCCAGACGCTGTCATCAGAGCAACTGGGCGCGGCGTTGCGTGAACGTGTTGACCCGGTATTTGTGCCGCGCCATTTATACCGCGTACCCCGATTGCCGCGAGATGCGAATGGCAAACTTGCGCACGCAGCATTGGCGTTATTGTTTTCGGAACAACGGCAGGCAAAAATAGCCCCTGGCAAAACGCCTGATCCGCGCGATATGCACAATATGCACATGGTCGTGCCGATGAGCCATCCCGCGCTCGCCGGTCACTTTCCCGGCAATCCAATTGTCCCGGGCGTGACGATCTTGTCACACATCACTGACAACATTCACCGCCAATTGCCACACATCGAATTGGAAACACTGTTACGGATGCGCTTTCACATTCCATTACGTCCAGAGCAACCATTCATGTTGCAAGCCGAAATAAATGGTGACCGACTTGACTTCAAATTGCAGCAGAAAGACGGACAAAACGATGCCAACAAGTTGATCGCCAGTGGCCAGTGGCTTTGCCGTGTGCGTTCGAGCGGACAGGGTCGCGTATGAGCAGCCCATGGCGCGGTCGCAACGAGCGCGGCAGCCGGGGTGCGATTCGCCTCATTGTCTGGCTTGCGTTACACGCCGGCCGCAACGTATGCCGGGGTTTGCTGGTGCCGATCTGTGCCTATTTTTTTGTGACTGCGCCATTGACACGAAAGGCATCAGCGGGATTTCTCAACCGCGCATTGGGCCGCAAGGCGACCTGGCGAGACACCTTTACCCATCTGTTGGTGTTTTCAACAACGCTGCTTGATCGCGTCTACCTGATGCACCATCGCCAGCGTGAATTGGCCATACAGATCAGCAACGAAGCCGTTTTAGAGGGCGCGCTTGCGGCAGGACGCGGTTGTCTGCTGCTTGGTTCACACCTGGGCAGTTTTGAGATGCTCGGTGTGGTCGGAAGCCGCGAGAAAAAATTAGCCGTTAATGTGGTGATGCATATTGATGACGATGGTGCCCGCTTGGGAAAATTGATCACGGACGCGCACTCGGCCCCGCCATACAACGTCATTCCACTGGGACGACCGGGCTCGATGCTGCGGGCCAAGGAATGCCTCGAACGCGGCGAAATTGTTGGCATCCTGGCGGATCGCAGGTATGCAAATGAAAAAACACACAGCCTGCCATTTTTGGGCAGTCCGGCGAAATTTTCACTTGGACCCATGCGCCTGGCCAAACTGACCGGCGCGCCGGTTATCGCCGTTTTCGGCATATTTCGCGGTGGCCGTGCGTATGAAATTATCTTTGAATCACTGGCTGAACGCGTTTATGATGGGGGCGCGATATTCGACGCCATGTTCCAGCCGACTGCGCCCGCAAATACGCTTTCGCCAGAATGTTGTCTTGGGGCGTACGTTGCCTGCCTGGAACGCCAGGCTCGAAGCAATCCATTCAACTGGTTTAATTTTTACGATTTTTGGAGCGCCTGAACCTGCAACGCCGTGAAAAAAAATAGTCGCATTGGGTTCAATTTTCAGTTCGTCGCCGCATTACTTTTAATGGTAATTGCCAACGCTTGCCGCGCCGCCGACGCGGATCTCATCAACCTGATGAAATTGCTGGCGACGATGCCTGCCACCGA
>JANPNU010000634.1:0-12684 GCA_031427615.1 Burkholderiales bacterium | reverse complement strand
GCCAAATATCCAGACGCTTTTAACCAACCTAATCTTCCCGACGAACCTAACGACCTCTCTATGCCACTTTTCGGTGTTACGCAGACTTCTGCAACTAGACACTGTGAATACGAACCACGCTAAATTTTACGCCGTGGAGAGGAGACGTCCAGGATGCGCTCGTTCAAAAACAGGCAAATTCAACGTGACGAGGTCAAAACACCAGACCTCAGCGCATTTCGGTGCCTGATTGGTGACGACAACAGCTTTGGGGGCGAAAAGCGAGCAAGAAAATTTTTAAAAGTAGGGGTTTTCGGTCTGGCACTAATTACTTTTTCACCTGGGCTGGCGCCGGAACCGAAGTCTTGGCCGCGCCCTCCGCATGCCGGGCGGCAACCATTTTTGCTTCGATGGTTTCTTTTGGCAACGCGCCGGAGATCCGCTCGCCATCTTCAAAAAACGTCGCCGGTGTTCCATTTACGCGCAGCTTCCGACCCAACGCAACGTTTTGTTCGATGGGTGTCTTACAATCTGCCGCCGCCGGTGCCGGGGCTTGATTTCGCAGCATCCAGTCCTGCCAGGCGACCAATTTATCCTTCGCGCACCAAATAGCATTGGATTTGGTGGTCGAGTCCTGCGCCAGGATCGGGTACAAAAATACATACGCCGTCATATTGTCGATGGTATTCAGATCCGCTTCGAATTTTTTGCAATAACCGCACAACGGGTCTTCAAAAATTGCAATGCGACGTGAACCATCGCCCCGCACCAGCTTGATCGCATTCTCAAATGGCAACTCGTCAAATTTGATGGCGGTCAGCTTGTTCAAACGTGTTTCAGTGATGTTCACCCGCGATGCGGTATCAATCACACTGCCGGTCACAATAAATGTCACTTTTTCGTCGGTGTAAAAAATTTCCGTGCCGGTAAACACTTCATATAAACCGCTATAACCGGATTTGGTGATGCGTTCTGTTTTTAAATCCGGGAATTTTTTTGTCAGTTCCTTTTTTACATCATCAGGGTTTGCCTGAACACCACAGGAAACGGCAAACAGCGCGGCTGCCAGTGCAATCAATATTTTTTTCATCACATCCACTTTTCGGGAAAAATTAGTACGGGTCGTGCAAGATTGGGAGAGGGAAAACAAAACGCGCGGCACCATCTGCTGATGGTGCGTGTTAGATAAAAACATAAAGGTTGCGGCTTTCCATATTGAGTTGACCGCCGTTGCGGGAAAAAGTTTAGGCGCGCACGGCATATTGGGCCGCCAGGCGCTTGACGACCGAAATTCGATCAAACCACATGAATCCATCCTGCCGCAGCCACTTTGCCACAGTGTCATTACGCTTGAAAAGTCCTTGCAGATAATCGGTCGTTCCGGCCATAAGAGTGGCCGATTCTATCCGCTTACGCGCATACCGCCGCAACACTGCCAAATCGCCCGCAGCGGAAAGGCTGCTCTTATGGATCAATTCGGCCGCCAGCTGTTGTGCGTCCCCAAAACCAAGATTTACGCCCTGGCCGGCGAGCGGATGAATGGCATGGGCGGCGTCGCCCATCAACGCCACGCCTGGCTGCACCCACTCCAATGCCTGAATACGCTTGAGTGCAAAAGCGTCGCGACCACTGGCCAGTTTCAATTTGCCGAGCGAATCTTTTCCTTGGGCACCGACGGCGGTACAAAATTCATCATCATCCATTGCCTGCCAACGGCGAGCGTTGTCATGCGCAGTAGACCAGACGATGGAAATTTGATTTTGTGGGAGCGGCAGATAGGCCATTACCCCGGCGTTGGAAAACCATTGTCGGGCAATGTTTCCGTGCGGAGTTTTGGCGTGAAAATTGGCGACGATGGCGTCACTTTCGTAGTCTTTTTCCGTCACATCAATATTGGCCAGTCGCCGCACTTGCGACGCCCTTCCATCCGCGCCGATCAATAACGATGCGTTGATAATTTTTCCAGAGATCAGGGTGATTTTTTGCCCGGATTGATTGGGTCCCGCCGGTGCCATCGCCAGCAGCGCATCACCGGCAATCACCTGAATGTCGGAGGCCATCACTTCTGCTACCAGCGCCGTAATCAATGACTGCAGCTCAACAATATGCGCCAGCGGCACCCCCTCGTCGAAAGTGAACGCTGGCAATTTTGCTTGATTCTCAGTGTCCGAAAACACCCGCATGGCATCAATCGGCGTACAGCGCGTGGCCGGGATGTGTTGCCACACGCCCAGCTCAGTCAAAAATGCGACGGCTTGCGGTGATAAAGCGTAAACGCGATGATCAAACGTCGCATCTGACTGCGAAATTGCATGCCCTTTTTGGTCCAGCAACGGATTTCGTTCAATGATGGTGACGTCAAACCCCGGTAGTCTCGCGGCCGCCAACGCAAAACTCAAACCCACCGGTCCGCCGCCGACGATCACAATATGCTCACGATTTGATTTCATGTACGCACACCAAACAACATCCGGCGCGCCAACATCCGTCGTGCAAACGGCAACATATCCACTGCTGCCATCGCCAAACCACGCGGCAAACGCAGCGTGGCGGCGTCCGCTAAAAAAACACTTGCCAATAAATCGGTAAAACCCACGCCACGCGACACGTCAACTTGGCGGACGGCATCATAGCAAGACAACACCGCGGCAACAGGCTGCTCACCCAGCAGTGCGGCCAGGGTCTGCGCATCCCGCAACCCCAAGTTAAACCCCTGACCGGCGACCGGGTGCATTGCCTGCGCGGCATTGCCGATAATGGCCACACGGCCAGCAACCCGCGCACTGGCCTGGCGAAGACGCAGGGGATAACTGCGGCGCTTGGTCATCGACACAAATCGGCCGGCACGATCACCAAAATGGTGTTGGAATTGTTCGCGGACTTCGGCCTCACCCACAGCCATCAGCGATTGGATGTGGGCATGTTGTGCAACCCAAACCATGGCGTATTCGTTTTCACTTTGATACGGCAAAAGTGCCAACGGTCCGTCCGGCGTGAATCGCTCGTAAGCAATATTTTGATGCGGCTTGTCGGTTTGCATGGTCGCCAGCATCGCCGATTGACCGTAATCCTTTTCAGTCGTGGTAATCGTCGGCAACTTGTCGAGGTTCGCGCCGCCGTCGGCCAACACCAACATCTCGGCTTGCGCGGAAATGGGTTCACCACCAACCGTGTATTGAATATCGGCATGCTCAGAGGCGGGATCAATTGGCGTGATGCCCTCTACCCGTGCCCCATAGGTCACGGCAATACCGGCCTCCGTCAGCGCCGAATCGAGCGCACTTTGCAGCGCGCAATAAGCCACCACATAGCCCAACGCCGGCACGTTCGCGTCTTCACGTGATAACCAAACGCGACCAAACGCGCCCTGCTGGGTAGTGTGGATGGAATGAATTTCGGCTGGCGCCAAATCAGTTCGCCAGGCACCGGCGCGCTCGAGCAACACCCGGCTGCCGTGGGACAGCGCCAAACTACGGGTCTCGGCTGACGGGCCGTCACGCGCGTCGATCAGCGCCACGGCCATTCCGCGCGCATGCGCCAGTAATGCAAACGTCGCACCAACCGGACCGGCGCCCACCACCAAGATTTTAAATTTCGCCATTGCAGTCAAAGTTGGTGTTCAAACTCACCTAACGACGGTGGCTCCCGGCCGCCGCAAGTGACGTTAACGCCTCAACCTCTTTCACCAATTTTGGGCAGCTCGCGGTCAAATTTTCGTTGCCGGTTTTGGTCACCAAAATATCGTCCTCGATGCGCACACCAATATCCCAGAACGCCTTGGGCACGTTGTCTGCGGGGCGAATATACAGACCAGGCTCAACGGTCACCACCATACCGGGTTCCATGGTCACCCATTTGCCATCGGCTTTTTTGTAGTTGCCGGCGTCGTGCACATCGAGCCCCAGCCAATGGCCGGCGCGGTGCATATAAAACTGTTTGTACGCCTCGGTTTCAATCACGCTCGCCAGCGAGCCTTTGCATAACTTCAAATCGATCAAGCCCTGCGCCAGCACTTTAACGGCGACGTCATGATATTTACCAAACGGGTTTCCCGGCTTGACCGCCTTGATACACGCCAACTGCGTGGCCAATACCAATTCATACACATCGCGTTGCGCGCCGGAAAATTTGCCGGCGACTGGAAAGGTGCGGGTGATATCGGCGGCATAACTTTCTAATTCACAGCCGGCGTCTATCAGCATCAAATCACCCTTGCCGATTAGCGCGGAATTCTCCCGATAGTGCAATACACAGGCGTTGGCACCGGCCGCAACAATCGAGCCGTAGGCCGGTTGGCGCGCACCGTTTTTAACAAACTCATGCAAAATTTCCGCCTCAACCTGATACTCACGCATGCCAGCCGTGGCAAATTGCATGGCACGCGCGTGGGCAGAGCAGGATATTTGCCCGGCGCGACGCATGATGTCAATTTCAACGTCATCCTTGACCTGTCGCATCAAATCAATTTTTTGACGCACATCATGAATTTCAGTCGGCGCGGTCACGCCCATTCGCACTTTGGCACGCACCTTGTTCAACCAACCGGCAATACGTGCATCCCATGAAGCATCCACCCCGACCGGCGTATGAATCACCGCTTGATTGGCCATCAAATCCGGCATGATCTTGTCGAGATCGGCAAATGAATAGGCCTCGTCGACCGCAAAAATTTCTCTGGCCATAACAGGACCAAATCGGAAACCGTCCCAGATTTCGCGTTCGATATTTTTTTCACGGCAAAATAAAATGTGCCGCGGCTTTTTGCCGAGCGTGATCGCCAGTACCGCCTCGGGCTCACGCAGCCCGGTCAGATAATAAAAATAGCTGTCCCAGCGATATTCGAAGTGCGCATCGGCGTTACGCGTCACTTCATGCGCCGTCGGCAAAATCATCAGCCCTTCCTGCAACATTTTTGCCAATCGTTGGCGGCGCTTGATGTGCGGTGCGATATTTGGCACGATAACAGGTAACGGCAGGGATTCACGTTTCATAGGGACTCTCTTATTGATTGGGTGCAGCGCTTGGTTTTAGCCTTCCGCCATTTTAACGCCGAGGCGGGTTTCGAGTTCAGCCAAGTGCTCCGGTGTGCCAATGTTCTCCCACGCGCCGACAAAATGCTCCGCACTGATACGATTGGCCGCGACAATCGGGTCGGCCCACGGAAACAACCTTGCCTTTTCACCGGCTGGAAGGTCGTGGAAAAGTTTTGGGTGCCAGCAGGCGATATTGGCGTAATTTAGACGGGTGCCTTCGCGGGTGGCAAAACCATCACGAATGGCAAAGTCGCCAATCGGATGAAAGTCGGGGTTATCCGCCAGCACAAAATGACCGTCAATTTCATTGCGCTCGATGGCAGCCAATGGGGCCGCCAAACGGGTGTAATCGTAGTCAGTGACGATATCGCCACTGACGGTCACAAACGGATCCGGTGCCAGCATCGGCAGCGCATTAACAATGCCACCACGGGTTTCCAGCGCGGTTTCCTCGCTATCACCCTCTGGCGAATATCGAATGGATACGCCCCATTTCGCGCCGCAACCCAAGGCGTGTTGTAACTGGTCGCCCAGCCAAGCGGTATTGATAACCAAATCACAAAATTCAGCGCGAGCGAGTGCTTCGATCTGCCGGACAATAATCGGCTTTCCTGCCAGCAGCAATAACGGTTTGGGGGTGTGATCGGTCAGCGGGCGCATACGATGACCGCGACCCGCGGCAAAAATCATCACACGATACTTCATCAGGCAATCACCAGCATGGCGGCGGCTTTCGGGCAATAAGTGTTCGGTGATCGGCGCGCATATTGGTGTTTTAATTCTTGACCGCAGCCCATTAAAACGACACACCAGTCGTGCGCGTCAAGCCGTCGTCAATGTTGAGTTGATCAAACAGTCGCGCCAACGGAAAGAGTTCGCTGTACCGCTCACAACATTTGCGCACATAACGGGCGAATCGCGGCGTATCCGCCAGATATCGTGGCTTGCCATCGCGATAGTTAATACGGGCAAAAATGCCCATAACCTTTAAATGCCGCTGCAAGGCCATCCATTCCACGTCGCGGTAAAAGGCACCGAAATCGTCCGGGACCGGTAACCCGGCTTTTTTCGCCTTTTCCCAATAACGCACGGTTCCATCCAGAATTCGTTCCTCTTCCCAGGAAGCAAACGCATCGCGCCATAAACAGGCGATATCGTAGCCAATCGGACCGATCAGGGCGTCCTGAAAATCCAGCACGCCGGGATTCGGACTCGAAACCATCAAATTGCGTGGCATAAAATCGCGATGCACGTAGACCCGTTGCTGCGCCAGGTTGGATGCAATCACCTGCGAAAAAACGCTGTCTAGTGCCACCTGCTGCTGCGGATTCAGGGTCAGCTGCAAATGTTTGCTGATATACCAATCCGGGAACAGCGATATTTCACGACGCAATACGGCTTCATCATAGGGGGGCAATTCGCCCGGCACGGTCGCCAGCTGCCACTTCACCAATGCGTCGGTGGCATCACGCATCAGTCCATCAACATTTGACTCATTGGCCACATCCAGATAAGTCTGTAATCCCATGTCGGTCAGCAGCAAAAAGCCCCGCTCCAGATCCTCGGCATACACCCGTGGTGTGTTTAATCCCGCCGCTGCCATCATTTTGGCAATTCGCACAAACGGACGGCAATTTTCCTGCGGCGGGGGGGCATCCATAGCGATGAATGTGCCACCGCGATGGGTTATGCGAAAATAGCGACGGAAACTGGCGTCGGACGATGCGGGAGCCAACACTCCCTCACCCACACTGCGACCAACTGCATTGACCACGTCGTCTGACAAAAGCCAAGCCGATAATTCGCGCAACCGGACATCTTCGGATTCGATTGATTTCATTTTTATTCCAACAATAGTGCGCAAATTTTATCATCCCGCTTACGCTGCTCACACACAACGATTGTCCGCACCGCTCATGCCGACGTTGCAGCCGTTAGGATTGGCCGTTTTTGTCGCGGTCATGGCCGCCTCGACCCCCGGCCACGCCCAACTTGTCAGCCCCCTGACTCAGGCCAATCTAAACGACGCTGTTCGGGAAGGCAAAAATTTTGAGAAAACGCTGCCCGCGTCCGACGCGAATGCGGCCCGCGATAAATCGACCGTTCGTGTCATTGAAGCCAATCGCATCGACGGGGTAGTACAAAAATCGGCCCACGCACAGGGCAATGTCGTTCTGACCCAGGACACGCTTAAACTGACCGCCTCTGAAATTAACTTCGACAAGGTGAATGACACCGTCACCGCCAAAGGCGACATCAGACTGGATCGGGGCGGTGATGTCATCACCGGCGTCGACATGCTGCTGAAGCTCGATACCGACATCGGCTTCATCACCTCACCCACTTATTTCTTCTCAAAAAACCCTGCCCGCCCGTCGCAGCGTTTTGAAGCGCGCGGCATCGCCAGTCGGATCAATTTTGAAGGGGAGAACAAGGAGCGTCTCTTTAACGCCGAATACACCACCTGCAAACCCGGCGAAAACGAGTGGATGTTAAAGGTGAATGAGCTGGCGCTTGATCGTGGCAGCAACATTGGCACGGCCATCAATGGTTTTGTCGAATTCAAGGGCGTGCCAATCATGTACGCGCCATTTATCACCTTTCCGCTGAATAACGAACGCAAGTCGGGATTTTTGCCGCCCTCGTTCGGCTCATCATCAAGGAGTGGCGGCGAATTTGCGGTGCCGTATTACTGGAATATTTCAGCCGATACTGATGCCACACTCACGCCAAAGATTTTCACCCGCCGCGGTGTGCAATTGGGTGGCGAACTCCGCTATTTACGGCCGACCGCGGTGGGCCAACTGGACAGCGAGTATTTGCCCAATGATCGCGAATCCAAGAATGACCGCTATTTTTGGTCGTGGCGGCATTTTCAAAATCTGGATCGCCAGTTTGGCTTTTTAGGCCGCGGCTGGAGCGCCCTCATCAATGCGCAAAAAGTGTCCGACGATAACTATTTTCGTGATCTCTCGACCCGCATTGCCAACACGGCGCAAACCAATCTGCCACGCGATGCCGCGCTAAACTACGCCTCCGATTTTGGCAACGTTAATCTGCGCACCCTGAGCTTTCAGACCCTGCAAGACCCACTTGCGCCGATTGTCACACCCTATAAATTGGCACCACAATTGTCGTTTAACGCCCGCCCCGCACGTTTTGACGGCGTTGAATTTAATACCTTTGGTGAATACACCGACTTTCGCCACCTGACTTTGGTAAGCGGGAAGCGGCTGCTTATTTACCCGTCACTCTCCTACGCAATCAAGCGACCATTCGCGTTTGTTACGCCGAAAATAGGCTACCACGTAACCCGTTACAATCTGACCGGCAATACCAGCGGCTTTAGCGGCGGCACCCGCTCGTTGCCGATATTTAGCATTGACAGCGGGCTTGCGTTTGAGCGTCCGTTTACGGTTTTTAACCAATCCATGACCCAGACTCTCGAGCCACGATTGTTCTACTTGTATGTGCCGTTTCGCGAACAAACCAAATTGCCCCAGTTCTCGACGTCCGAGACCGATTTCAACTTTGCACAAATTTTTAACGAAAATCTGTTTGTGGGCGGCGACCGCATCTCGGATGCCCGCCAATTGACCGCCGCTGTCACCACCCGATTGATCGAAAACGCCACCGGCATTGAGCGCTTGCGGGCGGCCATCGGTCAACGTTACTATTTCCAGCCACAACTGGTCTCTTTATCCGGCACGGCGCTGGGTGTGGCGGCGGACGAATTAGGCACCGCCAGCCAATCAGACCTGCTGTTTGCAGTGAGTGGACAGGTATCCAATAACTGGTCGCTGGATTCGAGTTTTCAATATTCAGCCAGTCGCAGCCAATTTCGAAAATCCAATATCGCCGCGCGTTATAACGCCGACGGCGGCCGACTGGTCAATTTTTCCTACCGATTTACGCGTGATTCACTCAAACAGGTCGATATTTCCACCCAGTGGCCGTTTGGCAAGTCTGCCCCGGGCTGGACCTTGTTGGCCCGTGCCAACCACTCATTACAAGACCGCCGATTACTCGAGGGCCTGATTGGCGTCGAGTATAATCAGGGCTGCTGGGAAATCCGGATGGTGGCGCACCGTTTTACCACTGCAACGAACCAATATTCAAACTCGATTCAGCTGCAACTTGAGCTGAAAGGCCTGTCAAAGCTGGGCATCAACCCGTTTGACACAATCAAACAAAATATTGCCGGTTACCGGCGATCTGATGATCGCTAAGCCGGGCATTTTTTGCAGCACACACAATTTATGCCCGCGATCGGTTTTCCCAATAGCGGGGGGTTTCCCGATTTTTCTGGACGGATGGTGATATGAAGTTTCATTTTTATAGTGTTGTATTAACCGGTTTGGTCGCCGCTCAAGCTGCAAACGCGCAATCACCAATTTTGCCGAATAGCCCATTGTTACCGGCCGCACCAACCAGTGTGCCCGGCGTGGGATCACAACCAAAGATTGATATGCGCATGACCACGCCCGCCCGTGCCGGTGGCGTGATCGCGCTGGATCGAATCGTCGCCGTGGTGAACAACGACGTCATCACCCAGGGCGAGTTAAACGAACAAATGGCCATGGTCGCCAAGAATTTGCAAAAAGCAGGCACCCCACTCCCGCCGCAAGAAGCGCTGCAAAAACAATTGCTCGAACGTATGATCAATGATCGTGTGCAAGTTCAAGAAGCCAAAGAAACCGGCATTCGTGTTGACGACGGCACGCTCGACAAAACGCTGCAACGCATTGCCGACGAAAATGGCGTTTCGATGACCGAATTCCGCCGTTTGCTCGAACAAGACGGCATTACTTGGCAAAAATTTCGCGAGGACATTCGCAACCAGGTAACGATGTCGCGGCTGCGCGAGCGCGAAGTGGAAGGCAATATTTCCGTTACCGAAGCCGAAATCGATACACAATTGGCCCTTGAGATTCGCGAACAAAGCACCAATCAGGAATTTAGGCTGGCGCATATTCTGGTGGTGGTTCCGGAGCAGGCCACCCCAGCGCAAGTTGAAACGCGCCGCAAACGTGCCATGCAGGCGTTGAGTGAATTGCGCAAAGGTGCCGAGTTTGCGCAAATTTCCGCCCAATACTCCGACGCTCCTGATGCCCTGCAAGGTGGTGGATTGGGGTGGCGTGAATCAAATCGTTTGCCGGCAATTTTTCTTGAGGCCATTAACTCACTGAAGCCGGGTGATACAACCGACATCTTGCGTTCACCCAATGGTTTTCATATCGTCAAACTACTGGACAAACGCGGCAAGAGCGCCACCCCGTCGATTCAACAAACCAAGGGTCGGCACATTCTGGTTCGCAATAAAGACGGACTGACGGATGATGAGGCACGCAATCGTTTGCAGCGTTTGCGCGAGCGAATTATTGGTGGTGCCGATTTTGCCGAATTGGCAAAAGTCCACTCCGACGACCCGTCGGCAAGTAAAGGCGGCGATTTGGGCTGGATGTCGCCGGGTGATACCGTGCCGGAGTTTGAACGGGTAATGAATCAATTACGCGATAACGAACTTTCGCAGCCGTTCCAGTCTCCTTTTGGCTGGCATATTTTACAAGTGCAGGAGCGCCGCAGCGAAGGTTTGTCGGAAGACCGCAAGCGCGCCGTCGCCCGTAACGCGATTCGCGCCCGCAAGGCGGATGAAGCCTTCACCGATTGGCTGCGCCAAACCCGTGACCGCGCATTTGTTGAATACCGCCTCGACGACAAGGGCTAACCATTTCAGCAGGCGCAGCGCAGGTTTGATCGTCAGTCGATTTACTGCAAATCAGATTCAATCACGCGTCACCCCGCACATCAGATGAAAATCGCCATCACCGCTGGTGAACCTGCCGGTATCGGTCCCGACCTTTGCGCATTGCTGGCGCACGCGCATTTTGTGCAGTGGCTGGTGGTGATCGGTGACCGCAATTTAATCGCCGAACGCGCAGCCATCCATGGTGCCGACATTTCCTCGTTGACTATTGCCCACGTTCCACTGGCGACACCTGCGATCGCCGGCACGCTGAATACTGGCAATGCCAGCCACGTGTTGACCTTGTTGGATCGCGCCATCAACGGCTGTCTGTCGGGTGAATTTGCCGCCATGGTGACGGCACCCATCCAAAAATCGGTGATGAACGATGCGGGTGTTGCCTTCACCGGCCATACTGAATACCTCGCAGAAAAAACCGGCGCACCGTTTGTGGTGATGATGTTGGTAGGGGGGGTCAATCCAATTTTGCGAGTGGCACTGACCACCATTCATATGCCACTTGCCGCGGTACCGGCTGCCATCACGCGTCAGCGACTAACGGACACCCTCAAGGTTTTGCATCACGACCTATGTGAAAAATTTGCCATCGCCAAGCCGCGAATCCTGGTTGCCGGTCTGAATCCACATGCGGGTGAGTCCGGCCATCTGGGTCGTGAAGAAATTGAAATCATTGAGCCGGTGATTCAACAACTTAAACAACAAGGCATGTTGCTGGAAGGACCGATACCGGCAGATACACTTTTTACCGCGCCTTACCTTGATCGCGCTGATGCGGTGTTGGCCATGTACCACGACCAGGGCCTGCCGGTTTTAAAACACATCAGCTTTGGTCAGGGCGTGAACGTCACACTTGGCCTTCCCATTATTCGCACATCAGTTGACCATGGTACGGCGTTGGATTTGGCCGGCAAGGCGGGCGCGATTGACGCAGGTAGCATGATTACCGCTGTTGAATTGGCGATGGAAATTGCTGAACGCAGAGCGGCGACGCCGCGTCGTGCCACCTCATCAAGCTGACCCATGCTGCCACGTGCCAAAAAAAAATTCGGCCAACATTTTCTGACTGACCGCCATTACATTGATCGTATTGTCAGCGCCATCCACACACAACCAACCGATGTGATGATTGAAATCGGTCCCGGTCCCGGCGCCCTCACCGCACCACTCGTCGAACAGATTTCGCATTTACACGTGGTTGAAATTGACCGCGATCTGGCGGCGGCATTACGCGGTCGATTCGACCCGGGCAAACTCACGGTTCATGAGCAGGACGTGCTGACGTTTGATTTTTCAATATTAGGCGGGGCATTTCGGTGTGTTGGCAACCTACCCTACAATATTTCTACGCCATTCTTGTTTCATTTGGGTGCCTTCGCCGGGCATCTCATTGACGGCACATTCATGCTGCAAAAAGAAGTGGTTGACCGTATGGTCGCCGCGCCGGACTCGCGCGACTACGGGCGTTTATCGGTCATGTTGCAGTACCGGTTTGCGGTAACAAAACTATTTAACGTCCCGCCGGGCGCATTCACACCGCCACCAAAGGTTGATTCGGCCATTGTGCATATGGTGCCGCTCGATGAACACCGACTGCGCGCCAAAAGTGACACCCGTTTTGCCGCAATGGTGACAGCCGGATTTGGCCAGCGACGCAAGACCCTCGGCAATACGTTAAAGCCATTTCTCAACGCCACAGAAATTGCGGCGTGTGGAATCAATCCAAAACGACGTGCGGAAACCTTGTCTGTGGCTGAATTTGTTGTGTTGGCAGATATTGTCGCCCTCAATAAATAAGTGGCAACTTCTAAAACCCACAAATTTCGTCATTCCGGCCCTTCGACGGGCTCAGGATGAACCGGGCACTTGCCCGGGCCGGAATCCAGTCCTTTTGTATTTGCAATCACT